>JBFWSD010000080.1:0-11822 GCA_050248575.1 Gemmataceae bacterium | reverse complement strand
AGGGGGCGGTGATCGGGGCGATCGCGGCGGCCGCGGCGGCGATCGTGGCCCGCGCCGTCATCACGGCGACCGGGATCGCGACCGCGACCGGGACTGATCACGCGGTGAGGCAAGCGCGGGTGGCCGATGGATCCTTTCCAGGTCCGCAAGGCGGGATTCTTGTCACTGGGACTCGGGCTAGCCGGATTGGCCATCGCTTTCGGCGTGTTCTTTCTGTCCACTCTCGAGGCCAACTGGATCCTGGTTCCGGTGGGGCTGGTTGGCCTGGGTGGTGCAGTGGCGCTGCGCGGCGTGTACATGCTGGTCACCGGCCGCTACACGCGCATTCTCTCCGAAGCGGAGTACCTGGAACTCTACAAGAAACAAAGCTGGGCGCGGCGCAGCGTGCCCCTGTTCTTGTTACTCGGAGGTGCGGGCGGCGGTATCCTGACCGGATTCTTGCAAGGCAAGGCTGACGCCACGTACTTGGCCCACGGAGCGATCATCGGGCTGCTACTGGCTGCCTTCGTGGAACTTCATGCCGTTTCGGATCCGGCTCCTCCAGCGAATGATTGACAGCCGCCGCTCCGATTGACATTGCTTTGGGCCGCTGTTATCACAGACCAATATGAATGACATCCACGCAACTTTCGAAGACGGCGTGTTCAAGCCCACTCGTGATCAACTCCATGAACGCCATTGACACAAACATCCTGAATTACTGTCTCGATCCTGACAATCCCGAGAAGCGCTCGCACGCACGGCAACTCATCGCGAGACTTCGCGTCGATGTCACGATGCCCACCTTGATGCTTAGGCGCTTTACACTGAGGACATGGGAGCGCCAGCAACCTACGACGGCGTCAATCTGATCAATCCGTTCGCAAAGACCGCGAGTTGACTCTTCCATGGAACACCATTACGCCGAACTGGCTGAGCTCGCGGGCGGCTTCATCCACGAGATCAAGAACCGCCTGAGTACGCTCGGCCTCAACCTGCAGCTCTTGGCCGAGGATTTTCAGGAACCGAAATCGCATCGCGAGCGGCGCGCGCTCGAGCGCGTGCAGCGGCTGCAGGAAGAGTGCGGGCGGCTCGTCGACGTTTCCAATGACTTCCTGCGTTTTGCCCGCGTCAAGGATCTCGAGCTGGCCCCGCAAGACCTGGAAGCGGTCATCAACGAGATGATCGACTTCTTTGCCCCTTCGGCGCGGCAGGCCAACATCGAGGTCAAGTGTTACGTGCCGTCGAGCTTGCCGCGCGTGACACTGGAACGCGAAATGTTCAAGCAAGCGTTGCTCAATCTGCTGCTCAATGCCGAACAGGCCATGCCGGAAGGGGGCGAGCTTACCTTGCAGGCGGCCCTCGATCCCAGCGGCCAGTACGTGGTCCTCAACATCATCGACACGGGCAAGGGGATGGGCGCCGACGTGAAGGAGAAGATCTTCAAGCCGTTCTACACGACGCGGCCCGGCGGCAGCGGCCTCGGGCTGCCCACCACGCGCAAGATCATCGAAGCCCATCATGGCGCCATCGAAGTGGAAAGCGAACCAGGCAAGGGGACGCGCTTCACGCTCAAGCTGCCCGTGGCGGGCAACTAGCGCACATCTTGCTTCCACGGGCTCCGGCCGTTGCTAGAATGATGTCCGTTCCCGTCGTGCTCCTGCCGATCGAGGTAGCCATCATGCGAAGGTATGCCGCACTGTGGGCGTTGCTGGTCGTGTTTGCCGGCGTTGGCTTCTTGCCGCGGGCCCAGCCCGAAGCGCCGCCCACCTGCTATGCCACGTTCTCCATCGTTGCCTACGATCCCGAGCGCGGCGAATGGGGCGTCGCCGTGGCGTCCAAGTATCTTGCCGTGGGCTCCGCCGTCCCCTGGGCCAAGGCCGGCGCGGGGGCCGTTGCCACCCAGAGCTACGTGAACATCACGCTCGGCGAAATAGGACTCGAGCTCCTTGCCGACGGCAAGTCGGCGGCAGAAGCGATGCAGATCCTCACCGACGGCGACAAGGGCAAAGACTTTCGGCAGCTCGGCATCGTCGATGCCAAGGGCAACCCGGCCACCTTCACGGGCTCGAAATGCAACGCCTGGGCCGGCGGCAAGACGGGCAAAAACTTCTGCTGTCAGGGCAACCTGCTCGCCGGCAAGGAAGTGGTCGACGACATGGCCAAGGCCTTCGAAGCCGCACCGGGCCCGCTGGCCTGGCGGCTTATGAGCGCCCTCGAGGCGGGCGAAAAAGCAGGCGGCGACAAGCGCGGCAAGCAATCGGCCGCCCTCCTCGTGGTTCGCGCCAAGGGCGGCCCCAACGGGCTCGGCGATCGCATGATCGATTTCCGCGTCGACGATCATGAGAAACCGGTGGAAGAGCTGGCCCGGATCCTGGCACTGCGGCTACGACGTCCCAAATAGAATGCGGACGCTGCACGGCATCGGGTCCAGGGGGTTAACGCCCCGGTTCGCCTGAGTCGGCGAATTTCATTCTGACTTCTGCATCTGACTTCTGACTTTTCCTGGAGCTTTCATGTCCGAGCTGACCCGCATCAGCATCTCGCTGGAAACCAACTTGCTCGAGATGTTCGATCGACACAACGAGGGCAAGGGCTACGCCACGCGCAGCGAGGCCATTCGCGACCTGATCCGCGACCGCCTCATTCGCGAGGAAACGCTGGAAAAAGCAGGCGGCGAACAGGTGGCCATCGTCATGCTGGTCTACGATCACCACGCCCGCGAGCTGGCGGCCCGGCTGATCGAGAAGCAGCACCATCATCACGACCTGGTCGTGTCGAGCTTGCACGTTCATCTGGGGGAGCGGCATTGCCTGGAAGTGTCCGTCCTGCGCGGGCCGATAAAGAAAATCCGCCACCTCGGCGACGATCTCCTGGCCACCAAGGGTGTGCTGCACGGCGAGCTGACCTTCACGAGCAGCGAGAGCGGCTTCAACAGCCTGCGCTGACCGTTCATCAGTCGCCCACGCCCGGGCCGATCAGTTCGGCCAGGTTGGCCACAAACTCCTCGGGGTGCTCGGAAAAAACCGCGATGCCGCGGGCCTCGTCCGGATTGATATCGAAATCAAGACAGCGCCAGTCGCCCAGCCCGACGGGCTGCCCGCGCCGCAAACGCTGGAACTCCCCTTCGCACCACTGATGTCCATCGGGAAAGCAGCGTGCGAACGCGGCATGCGCCCAGCCCACGCCGGTCTCCGCGAAGCCGCCCACGAACACCACGTGCGGGCACGGCTCTCCCTTGCCGTCCGGATCGAAGCGCAGCGGATGAAAGTCCTCGGGATACACGCCAAAATCGTAAGCCACCGCGGAGTGGCAGAACGGGCACGTGCACAGGCTCTTGATCATCGACTCCTCCACTAAGGCGAGGATCTTCTCCTACGATCAGCCTATCGAGGATGCCGGCGAATGGTGAGATGTCGTCAACGCAGAGCTATCTCGTGATTGCTGAGCCGTTCGAAGCCGCCGTCGGTGATCAGGTAGTTGTGTTCGATGCGAATGCCACCCACGCCGGGCACGTAGAGGCCAGGCTCGAGCGTGACCACGTCGCCTGCCTCCAGCGTCTCGTCGGCGTGGCGGACGATGTACGGGGCCTCCGGATGGCAGAGACCGAGCCCGTGGCCCGCATGATGCGGGAAGTGTTCGGCCACGCCCGCCCGCTCGAAGATCTCGTTCAGGGCGTTGTAGACAGTCAGGCAGGCGGCTCCCGCACGGAGCGCGCGTTCGCCGGCCGCCATGGCTTGCACGCACAGGTCGAAGAGCCGCTGCTGCTCGGCATTCGCCGGCTGGCCGACCACCAGCGTGTTGGTGAAATCGCTGCGATAGCCGCCCAGGACCACCGAGAAGTCGAGGATGAGCATGTCGCCAGCAGCCAGAACCTTGTCGGTCGGCGGGCCGCCGCGCCGCTCGGGACCGGGCGACACCGCGAAGTCGCCATACACGATCGCCGCGTGCCGCGCTTGCTGGATGCAAGCGGTGTTGATGCCACAATAGACGTCGAGCTCGCTCATGCCGGGCTGGACGAGCTGTCTCGCCCAGGTGTGGCCTGCCTCGGTGGCCCGCATGCATTGCTTCAAGCACTCGATCTCGTCGGGCTCTTTTTTCCGCCGCAGGGCGGCCAGCGTGTGGATGACCACGCCGGCGTACGGATCGCCGACGCGATCGTGGACGCGCAGCCCGCGGCCCTGCGGATTCACGCTGCCGAGGGCAGCCAGCTGTCTCGGCCCTTTGCCGGGGGACTGCCCGTCGTACCAGGGGACCACGCGCCGCTCGTCCACGTGCGCGGCGTTCACCGAGGCCGGCATGCGGTCATCATGGATCAACTTGGCGTGCCCATCCTTGCGGACCAGCAAGTAGCCCCGAAATCCCGCCCCCAGGCTGAATGGATCTACGTAGAAATTGGCCAGGTAGACCAGGTGCACCGGATCGGCGAGCAGGAGATAGTCGGTATCGGGCGGCGGATCGAGCTTCTGCCACAACCGCTCGCGGCGGGCCCGACATCCTTCAGCGGTAAGCATGCCTTCTCCCTTGATGAGTGGTGGAGTGGTTAGTGGTGGAATGGCGGTGGTTTTCGCTCCCACGCTCGTTCCAAGTTCCCACGCTCTGCATGGGAACGCACCACACCGCCGCTCTGCGGCGAGGCCAGCCCAAGGACTTGGTTCACTGCCAGATCGCTGCACGCGACGCAGAGCGTCGTGGCTTGCATTCCCACGCGGAGCGTGGGAACGAGGCCCTGGTCACTGGCAACTGGCCACCGTTCACTCACTCACCACCTTGGCGCCGGTGACGTTGTAGAGGAAGTTCTCGGGGTCGGTCGCGTTGAGGCTGAGCTTGCCCACGATCTTGACGGCGTCGCGGGTGTTCCTGGTGGTCTTGCCCGAGGGCAGCTCGATGAGAAAGATGCCCGTGATCCCCGGGGCCTCGCAATACCAGCAGCCCGTCGGGTATTCGATCAGCATGAAGGCCGCGATGTCGTCCCCTTCGCCCAGGGGCTGCATGAAGCCCTCCATCTCGACTTGCTTGCCGTCGAGTTCCTTCAGGTATTTGGCGAACTGGGGCCGATACTGCCGATCGAGTGTGGTCTCGTTGATGACCTGCCAGGGCAGCGGGTTGATGCCGTCCGGCTTGATGGCGGGCAAGACAACCCGATCGAAGCGAGTTGCCAGCGGGCGGTTCGACTTCGGTTTGAGCGTGTGAGCTTCGTCGTGAACGACCTTGACGTTGTCGGCGGCAGCCCTGGCGAGCGCGTCGGCCGCCTCGCGGTTGAGCTGACGATGCTGGCGCAGTTCCTTGTCGCCCAGGGCAAACTCGGTGACGCAGCCATCCATGATGCTGGCGGCGGTGCGGACATCGCCATGAGCGGCGGCCAGCTCGCCGAGTTGCCAGAGAAGCTTGCCGTCCGCGGGCAACCACAAGGCGAGCTGCTGCGTGAGGGCCACCGCAGCGCCGGGCAGCTGCTTGCGCTGGGCGGCGGCAAGCTTGCCCGCCTCGTATTCGCCCTTGTCGTTGACAAATTTGATGCCGAACAGGTCATCGAGGCCTGTCGCCTTCGGGTCGCGGGCACGACCACGCACGAGTTTCAAGTGCAGCTCCTCGGCCCGCTGCCACTTGCCTGGCGCGAGCTTGACCGCTTGTTGGAGGGCGATGCTGGCTTGCTCGAGGTTGCCCTGCTGTTGCCAGGCGGTGCCCAGGTTGGCGGCGATGCGGAAATGACGCGGATGCAGACGTTGCCCCTCACGCAAGACGGTCACCGCTTCTTCGCCACGTCCCAGTCGAATCAGCAGGGCACCGAGATCGGCCAGCTCGTCCGGAGTGAGCTCGCGGGTCTTGGCGGCATCGAGGAGCTTGCCCGCCTCGGCGTCGTATTGCTTGCGGCCCGGGCTGGCCACGATCTTGCCCCCTGGCTCGAGGGCAATCATGCGCAGCAGCCGCTGATCGAGCAGAAAACCGCGCCACTGCGAGGGCAGCTCGGCATATTCTTCCCCCGAGTAATGCAGCCCGGCTTCTAGGGGGGTGGCGGCGAACCACAAGGCCAGCGAGATCAGCAGCCGACGATTCATGAAGAGCCTCCCATTTCGATCAGCAGCCATCATAACAAGTACGGGCGTCGTGAACCAGCAGCAACGACAGGGTGTCGCCTTACTACTTGTGCGCCATTCGTCACCCTGTTGCGATTGAGACATGAGCGAACGTGAATGGCTGGACGCCGCCAGCATCTATGAATTGTTGAAATGGTCCGAACCGTTCGACGAGCGACGGTTGCGTCTGTTCGCCGTCGCCTGTTATCGTCGCATCTGGCAATGGATCCCGGACCAGGACAGCCGCGAGTTCGTGGACCAGTGCGAGCTGCTCGCGCTGGCAGAAATCGAGGAAGCGGAAGTGGGCGTGGCCTTCTCCACGGCTCCTGATTCCGGGGTTCGCACCCGCCGTGCGCTTGCAGTGGCCCCCGCGATAAGGTCAGCCCTCGATCCGAAACATAGTCGGCACTCGTGGCGTGACGTAGCCTATGGCAGTTCCGAGTACTGTGCGCACGTTGTGGTTCGTCACACGGCGCTTCTGGAAGGGGGCGTTTACGCCAACGAACGGCGGGCCCAGGCCGATCTGGTCCGCGAGATCTTCGGCAATCCGTTCCGGCCCGTTGTCCTCGAGTCGGGCTGGCTCACGACAATGGACGGCACTGTCCCAAGGATTGCCGAGCACATCGACCGCACGCGCCGCTTCGAGGAGCTGCCCATCCTGGCCGATGCCCTCGAGGAAGCGGGCTGCAACAATCTCGATCTGCTCACACATCTACGCGGGCCGGGGCCTCACGTGCGCGGCTGCTGGGCACTCGAACTGCTGCTTGCCCGCAATGCATCGTCATCGTGAATCTGCAACACCCCTTCGGGCGGGCCCGGGAAATAATGGCGGCCCATCGTGGTCCACACCACCAGCAATACCAGCACCATGACCGCGACCACCAGCACCGCCTTCTCGTTGGGGGGCTGCATCCCCAGCACCACCAGAAGCAGGCAGAAGAGCACCGAGATCACGCACAGCGGCTTGTACCAGCTCCCGATGTGCCACGGGCCGAGTCTCGTCCACGAGCGGCCATAGGCGAATAGCCCGAGCGTGGTCGGCAGCGCATACGAGATGTACAGGAAGATCACGCAGACCACGGTGATCGTCGAGTAGATCGGCGTGTACACGGTGAAGAGGACCGCGGCAGCCGCCACTGTCCAGATCGCGTGGGCCGGCGTTCGAAAGCGCTCGCTGACGCGGCTGAGCTGCGTGGAGAAGGGCAGCCCGCGATCGCGCGCGAAGGCATAGACCATCCGCGATGCCGAGGTCACGGTGGCCAGCCCGCACAGGTACTGGGCAATGGCAATGCTCACGAACAGTGCCCGCGCCAGCCCGCCGGGCAGCACCTCGTTCATCATCCAGTAGAAGACGTTGCTCCCCTGCCGGGCCGCTTCATCCATGTCGGGCATGGCCAGCACGAACGAGCACAGCATGACCCAGCCCGCCAGGCCCGAGACGACCACCGAGCGGACGATGCCGCGCGGCACGTTCTCGGCGGCTCCGATCGTCTCCTCGGAAGTATGCGCCGAGGCATCGAAGCCGGTCACCGTGTAAGCGGGCAGCAAGAAGCCAAGCGCAAACAGCAAGGGCAGGTTCGCAGTCGCAGGCCACACCGCGCTCGCGCTATCGGGCAGCCCGCTGTAGTTCGCGAACGTGATCAGCCGCACCGGCTCGAAGCTGGGCGCATAGATCAACAAGCACACGGTGAGCAGCGTCGCCACGACCAGGATCCAGTAGCCGCTGAAATCGGTGAGGATCGAGGTGAGGCGGATGCCCAGGTGATTGAAGCCGGCCTGCGACAAGGTGATGGCCAGTACCACGATGATTTCCCACTCACGCAGCTCCGGCGCGAGTGCGCCGGCGATGAACTCGAAGGTGCCGACGTTGATGGCGGCCAGCACTGTGATGAGCCCGGCCAGATTGAACCAGGCGGCGGCCCAGCCCCAGCCTTTGCCCCCCAGGATGGAGGCCCAGTGATAGATGCCGCCGGCGGTGGGGAAGGCGGAGGCCACATGCCCCATGGTGAGGGCCACGATCAGCGAGAAGCAGCACACGAGCGGCCAGCCCAGGCCGATGGCCGCGCCCCCCACGCTGCAGAAGCCAAGATGGAACGAGGTCACGCAGCCCGCCAGGATGCAGATGATCGAGAACGAGATGGCAAAGTTCGAGAACTGGCTCATCCGCCGCGCCAGCTCCTGCGCGTAGCCGAGCCGGCGCAGCGTCTCGATGTCGCGGGCAATCGTCTCGTCGCGGTCGGACATGCTTGCTCCGTGCGATGCTCATGGATCTCTCGAAGGATTCTGCGGCAACCTGGTGAAAATGGCAAGCGACGCAGCTTGCAGCAACTTGAGTTTTTCTGGTGCGCGTCTCGATTTTCTGATGAAGACAGGCTTGCCCAACCGATAAGACTGATACCGCCTCACATCACCGCGCGTTGTGCGCGCTATTGAGGGTTTCATGCGCATCGAGTGGCTGACTCGCATCGGCTGCCTTTCTTGCCTGCTCATCGCGGGCTGCCTGTTCCCCGTGCGCCATGAGGTGGACTCCCAGGTGTGCGGGCTGGCGGAACAGCCCCTCGACCTGATGGTTCCTGCGGCACGTGATCCGGGCGCGCCCCAGAAGACGCCTGATGCCACGCCCATGCCCGCTCCCAAGGTCTTTCCGGAACGCTTGCAGATTCCGCAAAACTTGCCCGGGGCCGAGGCGCCGCCGATCGAGTTGCCCGACAAGCCCGAAGATCGCGAACGGGCCATGAAAAAACTCTATCCGCCGCTGCCTTTGATGGGATTCGATTTGCCGCTTGCCCCTGGCCCCGAAGGGCAGCCCCTCACGCTTGGCGACCTGCAGCGTCTCGCCATGTCCAGCAATCCGAATATCCGCCAGGCGGCGGCGAAGCTGGAAGCGGCCCGCGGGCAGGCCATCCAGGCCGGCCTCTATCCGAATCCCGTCGTCGGCTACGAAGGGGACACGATCGGCACTGGCCCGGGCCCTGGCTACCAGGGTGGCTTCGTCGAGCAGACCATCATCACGGGCGGCAAGCTCAAGCTCAAGCAGGCCGCCGCCACCATGGATATTCGCAATGCCGAGGTGGCCCTGCGTCGCACGCAGATCGATGTGATGACGCAGGTTCGCAGCGGCTACTTCAGTTTCCTGGTCGCCGAGAAGCGCTTGCAGGTGGCACGGGCACTGGCCCAGTTCACCGACGAGGTCTATCGTGTCCAGATCGACCAGGTGAAGGCAGCCCAGGCCGCGGCTTATGAACCGCTGCAGCTGCGCGTGCTGGCAATGCAAGCGCGGGCCGACGTGGTGCAGGCACGCAATCGCGTCATTGCAGCCTGGAAGGAACTGGCCGCGGCGCTTGGCTTGCCCGCCATGCCCCCTACGCAGCTGGCGGGCGAGGTGGACATGGCCATTCCTGTCTTCGACTACGACAAGGTGCTGGTCCGCGTGCTGGCCCAGCATACCGATGTATTGACTGCCGAGAATTCGATCCGCAAGTCGCGCTACCAGCTCAAGCTGGCTGAGCTGACCCCCGTGCCCGACGTCAACCTGCGTGTCATGGCACAGAAGGATTACACGTCGCCGCCCAACTTTGTCACGCCCAGCGTGGTGGTCGGCGTGCCCGTGCCCGTCTGGGATCGCAACCAGGGCAATATCCGTTCGGAGCAGGCCAACCTCTTGCGGGCCACGGAGCAAGTTCACAGCGTCCGCAATGATCTGAGTGCCCGCGTTGCCGCGGCCTACGAACAATACCAGAACGCTCGCGTCATCCTCGACTACTATCGCACGCAGATCCTGCCCGACCAGGTGCGCGTCTATCGCGGCGTGTACCAGCGGCACCAGCAGCAGCCCGACAAGGTCGACTTCGGCAATATCATCGTCGCCCAGCAAACCCTGGCGGGCAACATCACCAGCTACGTGCGTACCCTCGGTGACATGTGGGACGCGGTCGTCGAGGTGGCGGCCCTCCTGCAGACCGACGACCTGTTCAGCGGCGTCGAGCAATGCGAACCAGTCATGCCGGTGCCGGAACTGCCCTGCTGCCATCCGTGTTCGCCGCTGCAACAGTACGGCTTCATGGGGATGAATCTTGTCTGGGACGCCAGCCGGGCGCCGATGCATCCGCAACCGGAACCGGAGCCGCAACGCCCAGAAGAAGAGCAGGCACCACTTCCGTTGCCGCCTGTCGATGGCGGGGAGGTGAAGCCATGATGCAGCGAAACGCCAGCGCGGCCTTGATCGTCGCCTTCGTGCTCGCCGCTCTTGCCCCCGCGCAGGAAGTGGTGGTGCCGGAACAGGTCTTCGCCGCGCCTCCCGTTTACTACGACGGGCCGTTCGAGACCTTCGAGGATCGCAATGACGGCATGCTGCTGGGCGATCCGCTTCTCGATCCGCCCGGGCTGCGCCCCGGCGTCTTCGCGGCCGCCGAGCTCGACGTGATCGGCGTGCACGTGCGCGATCGTCTGAATGCGCCGCGCGTCTTGTTTGGCGATCGCATTGCCGTCCCCGGGGCACCTTTGTGCTGGACTGCTTCACCGCACTTCGAGCTGGGCTACCGCTTCGGGCAGGGATACGGTGCGGCCCTGCTGGGCTACGAATCCCTGGTCACCGAGGGCTGCACGACCACTCTCTATGTGCCGGCGAACACCGGCGTGGCCACGCCGGCCCATCTGCACAGCCGCGTCAATCTCAACGTGGTCGACCTGGACTACCAGCAACATGAGTGGGGACTCGGGCCGCAGTGGGACATGATCTGGCAGGTGGGCGTGCGCATCGGCTCATCCTACTACGACACACATCGTTGCAGCCCGGTGTTGCACGAGAAGGCGAGCAACAGCTACGTGGGAGTGGGCCCGCACGCCGGCCTCGACCTGCGCCGCCGCCTCTTCGATACACCCCTGTCGCTGCGTGGCAAGGTGGAAGGGGCCGGGCTGATCGGCCACTTCAATCAGTCCTTCGAGACGATCGCGGGGGGCGTGGGTGAGGCCCTGCGCGTCGATGGCACGCAATGGGTGCCGATCTTGCGCGTGCTGGCCGGTCTGCACTACGCACCTGGCCCGCGCTGCCAGTTCGGCCTCGGCTACGTCTTCGAGGGCTGGTGGTACACGGGCAAGCCCGCCGGCTCGACCGTGCCGCTCACCGCGAACGGCCTCTTCTTCCGCGCCGAGTGGCGCTATTGAGTGGCCACGGGCGCCGGTTTGTCCAGCGTCTCGCGCACCAGCCTCAGAAACTCGTCCGCCGCGAATGGCTTCAAGAGGATGTTGATGTTCTTGTCGGTTAATCCGTGCCGCAACAGGGCACTGTCGGTGTAGCCCGACACGAACAGCACCTTGAGGTCGGGCCGCTGCTCGCCGAGCTTGCGATAGAGCTCGCGGCCATTCATCTCGGGCATGACCACGTCGGAGAGAAGCATGTCGATCTCGCCCTGATGGCGGGCCACCAGATCGAGCGCTTCCTGGCCCCCCGAAGCTTCCAGCACGGTGTAGCCGGATCGCTTGAGCAGCTTGCTGGCCACGCCGCGGACCAGTTCTTCATCCTCGACCAGCAAGATGGTTTCGTGCCCACGGGCCAGGCCATTGTTTGCGGCGGGCTGCCCGCTCCGCTCTTCGGCGGCACGCATCTCGGGCAGGTAAAGCTTGAAGGTGGTCCCTTGGCCGGGCTCGCTCTCTACTTCAATGGCGCCTCCCGACTGCTTGATGATGCCGTAGACCATCGACAGTCCGAGACCGGTCCCTTTGCCCATCTCCTTGGTGGTGAAGAAGGGCTCGAACAGGCGGGCGCGGGTT
>JBFWSD010000079.1:0-11856 GCA_050248575.1 Gemmataceae bacterium | reverse complement strand
GATGCAATCGCGCGAGATCGCCAACTGAGGAGACGGCCATGAGCGGATCATTTCAGCAACAATCGCGGCTGCGGAAGCTGATCTACTTTGCCCTCATCGTCGGCTTGTTCAGCGCCACGCTGGTGCTGCGGCGACAGGTGATCGAGACGCGCGCCGAAGAACTGGCCCTGCGCGAGCATCACCTCGGCGACGTCGAGCTGACCGGCTCGGCCGTCAATCTCATGCTGACCGGCTCGCGCGGCGTGGTGGTCTGCTACCTGTGGAACGTCGCCATTGAGAAGCAGAAAAAGCACGAGTGGAACCAGCTCGAGCTGTATGTGAACCAGCTGACGAAGATGCAGCCCCACTTCATTCGCCCGTGGCAATTCCAGAGCTGGAACCTGGCCTATAACGTTTCGGTGGAGTCGGACCGCATCAAGGACAAGTACTTCTACATTGCCCGCGGCATCGAGATGTTGAATGAAGGGGTGCAGCGCAACCGCGACAACCCCGACCTACGCTTCGACGCGGGCATCTTCTACCAGAACAAGATCGGCATCGCCGACGAGAACCACACACTGCGGTCGCTGTTCCAGCTGAGCAGTATCGACCCGAAGGATCGCGATCCGGCACGGCTGCGCCGCCGCGTGGCGGGCCGCGAGGTCGTCGACTACGAGGCCTTCAAGTCCTTCTGCCAGCTCCATCCGCAGCTCATTCGCCGCCTGCGCACGATTCCGGACAGCCCGTGCGATACTCCGGAAAAGGTACTCTACTTCCTGGAAGAAAATCGCCGCATTCCCAGCCTGTATCAAGACGAAGTGTCGATTTCGAGCGCGGCCACCGCGACGCCGCTGAAGCCCGTGGGGCAGCGCTTTCCCGTCTTGCCGCCCCGTTCGCGCTTCGATCCGGACGAGCTTACTTACGAAAGCCAGCTCGCCGACGAGCACGATAACTTCGTGGCGGCGCGGGCCTGGTTCGGCTACGCGCAAGATCCGGTCGAGTACCTCAAGCGCAAGCCGCGCATGATCGCCAAGGTGATCTTCCAGAGCTATCCGGGCCGCGCCCAGTTCTATCATGCCGACCGCCTGAAGGACGAGGGCTGGTTCGATCGCGCGGGCTGGACCATCACCGACTGGTTCCCGGTCGACCCCGGTCAACCTTACGGCGACAAGCAGCCCGTGGTGGTCGGCGATCGCCGCGACTGGGGCATGGATGCCTGGAAAAAGGCCCACGAGCTTTATCGCCGCCACGGCGAGGAGCACGGTCTCTTGTTCACCCCCGAGGTACTGGCCGCCTTCGATAGCGAGGAGATGCGCGAGTACAACTACAAGCACCAAGTCAGCAATTTCGACCACTTTTACTTCCGCTCGGGAGTCGAACAGACGAAGGAAGGGGTGGAAGCGGCCAAGCACTTTTTCCTGGCGGAGCAATACCGCCGGCAGGCAGACAATGCGCGTGCCCTGGCGATGTACGAGCACCCCGCCGCCTTTGGCCCGCCCGGCACCTGGCAGGAGCCCACCGGGCTGAAGAAGCTGTTCCTCGAGAACCCGGGTTTTCGCGACGACAAGGAAAGCCAGCGCGACATCATGAAGCTGCAGATGCGCTACCTCAAGCTGCTCGACCAGGTGCGCGGGCCGCTCCTGCGCAAGCTGGCGCTCATTACTCCCGCGGCCATGCCGCCCGTGCCGCTGGCGCTGGCCAACGCCGTTCAGGTGCCAACCGGCCAACTGGCCCGCCGCATGGACCTCACCGTGCATGGCCCCTTCGACGGTCTCGACCCCACGGGACGTCCGCTCATCAATCCCGAGATTCGGCACGAAGTTTCGTTGCCGAGCGAGCCCCACCGACCCACAGGCCTGCGCTGATGAATCGAACCGTACTGTCGATCCTGGCCCATCCTGACGACGCAGAGTTCCTGTGCGCGGGTGCTCTCGTCCGCCTGGCCCGCGAACACAGCTTCGAGGTTCACATCGCCACCATGACGCCGGGCGATTGCGGCTCGGCCGAGCTGGGACCGAGCGAGATCGCGCGGGTTCGCCGCGAGGAGGGGCACGCTGCCGCCAGGCTCATGGGGGCCGCCTATCATTGCCTCGAAGAACGCGACCTGCGCGTCTTCTATTGCGAAGAGACCCTCGAGCGCGTGACGAGGCTGCTGCGCACCGTGCGGCCGAGCATTGTCTTCACGCACAGCCCCAGCGACTACATGCTCGACCACGAGATGACCAGCGTCAACGTGCGCGCGGCCTGTTTCGGGGCGCCGATTCCCAACTTCCACTGCGATGCGGCCCATCCGCCCCCGCTCGAACACATTCCGCACCTTTATTACTGCGACCCCATCGAGGGCAAAGATCCCTTCGGGCAAGACATCCGGCCCGGCTTCTGCATCGACATCTCGAAGGTCCTCGACACCAAGTCCGACATGCTCAAGGCCCATGCCAGCCAGCGCGACTGGCTGCTCAAGCATCATGGGCTGGACCAGTACATCAAGTCGATGACGGACTGGGCGGCAACGCGCGGCCGTGCCTGCAGCGTGGCCCATGCCGAGGGCTTTCGCCAGCACCTGGGTCACAGCTACCCGCAAGACAACTTGCTTGGCGAACTTCTCGGCGCGCTCGCGCCCCGCTAAGCTTTCTGCATGGCTCCCGCGCGACTGGTGCTGGCTGGTACGCAGAGCGGCGTCGGCAAGACGACGCTGGTGGCCGGCTTGCTGGCCGCCTGGCGCGCCCGCGGGCTGGCGGTGCAGCCCTTCAAGGTGGGGCCCGATTACATCGATCCGACCTATCACACCCTGGCCGCGGGCCGAACCTGCCGCAATCTCGATGCCTGGCTGGTACCCACGCACGTGGCGAGCATCTTTGCCCGGGCCAGTCGCGACGCCGACGTCGCCCTGGTCGAAGGAGTCATGGGTCTGTTCGACGGCTTCGACTACGACGACGATACGGGCAGCACGGCCGATGTGGCCCGGCGCATCGAGGCACCCGTCGTGATCGTGATCGACGCCGCCAAGCAGGCCCGCAGCGCGGCGGCGCTGGCCCGCGGGTTCCAGACCTTTGCTGCGAACTTGCCCGTGGCCGGCTTCCTCGTCAATCGCGTGGGCAGCCCCGGCCACGGGGCAGGAGTGGCCCGGGCTATTGAAAAAGCGACCGGCTTGCCTGTCTTTGGCTGGCTGCCGCGCGACCAGGGCTTGCAGGTCCCCGAACGCCATCTCGGCCTGGTGCCCACGCTCGAGCCGGGCCGCTGGCAGGACTTTCTCGACGCCGCCCGCCGGTTGATCGACGCACATCTCGATCTCGACCGCCTGCTGGCTTGCTGCCCGCGCACCGAACTCCCCCCCATCCCTGAGCACGCTTTCCACTCACCACTCACCACTCAGCACTCACCGAGAATTGCGGTGGCGCGGGACGAGGCCTTTCACTTCACTTACCCCGAGAACATTGAGTTGCTGGAGGCAGCCGGGGCCGAGGTGTGTTTCTTCAGCCCGCTGCGCGACGAGGCGTTGCCCGCGGGCACGGTGGGCATTCTGCTGAGCGGCGGGTTTCCCGAAGTGTTTGCCGGGCCGTTGTCGGCGAACACCAAGATGATCGCGGCGCTTCGCAATGCCCACGAACGCGGTTTGCCCATCTATGCCGAGTGCGGCGGGCTGATGTACCTCACGCAGTCGATCGTGGATCTGGACGGTGTCGAACGCCGCATGGTGGGCTTGCTGCCCGGCCGCTCACGCATGACGGGCCAACTCACGCTCGGCTATCGACTGGCCGAGAGCGCGGGCGACGGCTGGCTCTTCCGCGCGGGCGAGCAGGTGCGCGGCCATGAGTTTCACTACTCGGTGTGGGAGGATCGGCCGGAGGACTTGCCCGCCGCGTACCGCCTGGTGCCGCCGCGCGGCGACGGGCCGACTCGGCCCGACGGAGCACGCCTGGGCAACCTGTTTGCTTCCTACGTGCATCTGCACTTCCTGGCCTTTCCCGAGCTGGCCCGGCGATTTGTTTGCCCCTGAGCGAGCCCAGGCGTCATTCCTGTCCCATGGAACGCATGGGGCAGCATCCTGGGCTCGACTCAACCTCCTGGCGCGAACGATTGCTGCTGGCTGCCCTCTTCGTTGGTCTGGCCCCCGTGATTCTGCCGCTGCTGACCTGGGACTCCGTCTCCTTTCGCTGGCGGCTCTGGCGCTACCTGCGTGGCAGCACTGAAGAAGCGTGGCAGCGCTGTGCACGCTTGTGGAGCGATTGTCGATGCGTCTACGGGCAAGAAGTTGGTCCGAGCATGATTACCCCGTTCGAGCATGCACTGGCCGAGCGGTTTGCCCGCCAGCATCCAGATGCACGCGCTTTCTTGCTCGAACGACTGCTCGACGCCGATCCCTATCTGGCTGCCTATGCCTTCAAGTGCCTGATTCGCTTCGATGGCATCTGTCGCGAGGATATTCCCGAAGCTGTACTTGCCCGCAGCGAGGAAATCAAGGCATTGCGCTGGGGCTGTTTGATGGAGACCATGCCACTGGGCCAGTATTTTTGTGAGTACTTCGATTTTCACTTGCGACGGGGCCTTTCCAGCTAGGGTGTGGTCAAGAAACTCCTTGCAAGGCTCGGTCCGATCCCCGACACTTGTCCCCATGGGCACGCAGTTCAAGATTGATCCACGCGCCGAGTTGAAGCACGCCAGTGGGGCCGAGGTGCGCGACTGGGCGCGCAGAAATGAACTGGCCGAACCCACCGCGGGACTGGCGCTTGGCTATGTGCAGGCCAATCTGGTCGTCGTTTCGCGTGACCTGGCTTTCGATTTCCTGCTCTTTTGCCAGCGCAATCCCAAACCGTGCCCGCTGCTCGATGTCTGCGACCCGGGCAGTGCCGAACCGAAGCTGGTGGCCCCGGGCTCCGATGTTCGCACCGATGCGCCGCGCTACTGCGTCTATCGCGAGGGCAAGCTCGTCAACGAGCCCAAGGACCTGACCGCCTACTGGACCGAGGACTCGGTGGCCTTCCTGATTGGCTGCTCATTCACTTTCGAGAGTGCTTTGCTGGAGGCGGACATCCCGGTCCGGCACCTGGAGGCGTGCTGCAACGTGCCGATGTACCGCACCAAGTTGGCGTGCCGGCCCGCGGGCGTCTTTCACGGGCCGATGGTGGTGTCGATGCGGCCGATGACCCCGGCTCAGGCCATCCTGGCCACGCGCATCTGCAGCCGCTTCGGCCGGGCTCACGGCGCGCCGGTCCACATCGGCGACCCGCGGGCCATCGGCATCAGCGACCTGTCCCAGCCCGATTTCGGCGATCCGGTGGAAATTCGCAAAGGCGAAGTGCCTGTCTTCTGGGCCTGCGGCGTCACGCCGCAAGCCGTGGCGATGGCCGCCAAACCTCCATTCCTCCTCACCCACAAACCGGGCCACATGTTCGTCACCGACCTGCGCGATTCCCAGCTCCTCAACGACGATTGCTGACTTTGGAATGAACTCCCGTCGGGCAGGCGTCGATAACTTTAGATAATGCGATGTTCCCGCCGCTCGTACCTCCACAGCAAGTCCGAGCGTCGTTAAAGTTTCCCTGTCCTGCGTGCCTTGACGAGCAAGCGATGGCAGCATTGCCCTACATACCGGGCCACACCTTGATCCAGCGGCTGGGAGGCGGCCCGATGACCGTGGTCTACTCGGCGCGCGAGCGTGCCGAGGACAGGCCCTGTGCCGTCAAGCTGATCCGTGACGGCTGGGACGACGAAGCCACTGCCATCAAGCTGCTCCAGCGCGAGGCCCGCGCCGGGCTGAGCGTACGTCATCCACACCTGGTCCGTTTTCTCAACGCCCACGTGACCCGGGCCCCGTATTTCCTGGTGATGGAGTTGTTGCCGGGCGAATCGCTACGGCGAAGGCTGCGTCGCGATTATCGTCTGGAGCCAGCCGCGGCCCTGTGGATTGTCCGCCAATCCACCGAGGCCCTGGCCGCCTTGCATCGCCGCGGCTTCGTGCATGGCGACATCAAGCCGGAAAACATCCGCCTTACCGACCAGGGGACCGCCAAGCTGATCGACCTGGGATTCGCACATCGGCCCGGCGAGAATGCCGCGCTGATGAAACAGGGCTACGTGCTGGGGACCGCCAATTACCTCGCTCCTGAACTGTGCCGCTTCGAGCACGACGCAGATCAGCAAAGCGACATCTATAGCCTGGGGATCCTGTTCTTCGAATTGCTGGCGGGACAGTTGCCCTACCCAAGCGGATCGATTGCGGAGACGTTCGCGCGGCATTGCGACGAAGAGCCTGCCAGCCTGCGTGAGCTAGCGCCGGGCCTGTCGCCTGGTCTGTACACGCTGGTGGATAGGCTGCTGGCGCGCGATCCGAAGAAGAGACCAAAGGCGGCCGCCGTCGTGGCGCAGCTGGTTGCCCTGGAAATCGACACGCTCGGCCGGCGCCGCTCGGCATGAGAAAAGATGGTTGTTGGTGTGGTGTTTGGAGAATGAGAAATGAAGGTGAGCGCATAAAGAAAGACCCAGGATTCAAACGTTGTCGCCCATCAACGCCTGAGACCCTCGGTCTTTCTAAAAGAATACTACGCGCTTCATGCCTCCTTCGCAATAAGTAAATCTACGGATTTGATCTGTCGGGCGAATGATCGCGAAACTCGGGATCGTCGCGAAGCGGGCGGATTCTGCCCATCCGTAACGGCTGGGGTCGCCGCAGCCGCTCCAGGCTGAGGGCCACACAGTGAGTGCGGCGTGCGTGCCTCTGGGCTTCGGCGATGGTGGCGCAATAGTAAACGTTCTTCCGGCAGCCCGTGCAGTAGCGAACCGCGGGGTTCACGGTGAGCTGCAAGTCGGCCCAGGAACGATCACAGACGAAATCGAATTGAGGTGAAGTGTCGGCCCGCCCGCAACGCTCGATGACCGGATCGCTGACCAGGGCCAGCCAGCTTGGATCAATCCCGGCTGCCAGTTCGCGCAATGTCACGCGTATCCGTGGCCGGATCTGCTGGGAGATCTTGTGCAGGCGCTTTTCGAGTCGATAAATCTGTTGCCACACAGCCCGCATCTCCACGAACTGCTGTGGCGGTGGGACCACGTCCACCCGCTTGCGTAACGCTTTCAGTTCGGCGGCAAGTTTCTGTTGGACCAGGCGCAACTTCGGGCTGATCGCCCGCCGCTGGCGAATCTTGACGACGTGACGCAGATAATCGGCCCGGGGGTCGCCCTGTTCTTCGAGCCAGTCGGCATAGATGAGCTTGCGGAGATCATCCGCCGGCCGTTCCCGGATCGCCGCTAAAAACCCGTCCTCTTCCGTCATAGGCAGTCTCCTTTCATGTGGACGCGCCCCAGCACGCCATGGAGGCCGGGCGCGTAAATCATCCTCCGCACGCTCGTAAGACCCCGGGCCAAGGGCTCAGGTTCGCTTCATTGGTTTTGCCCGAGGGCTTTGGTACGCCTGGCCTGCTTGCGCCGGGCTTTGAGGCGTGCTTTCGACACATCGTCCAGGTCCTTCTCGTAAGTTTGACGTAGATACTCCGGGCTGGGCATCCCCACTGTCAGGACTGGGGGCTGCAAGTCGTTCTCCCGGCGAACCACCCCCAAGTCGACGGCGATGCAATGCTGCTGTGCGGCGTGAGTGCGGGCGTCGGCCAGGTTGTCGCAGAAGTGAACGTACTCGTTGCACCGCACGCAGTGGCGCACGTTCTCCTCCTCGGTGGGGCGCAGATCGGACCAGGATTTGTCGCACACCAGCTCGAAGCGGAGGTTCCAGCCCACGTCTGCATTGCGGCCACACAACTCGATGAGGGGATCACTGACCACGGCCAGCCATTTTTCATCGCAGCGGGCCGCCAGCTCCTGCAAGCGGTCGGGCACCGGCTGCTTCAGCCGACGCACCAGCTGCCGCAACTGACGTTCGAGGTATGCGATCCGCTCGTTGCGCTGCCGGTTGTCTGCCGCCATGATTTCCAGCACAGACCGCTGGCCTTGTTGCCGCTGGAGCGCAGTCAGCTCCGCGGTCAACTCCGCGTAGCGGCTTCTCTCCCTGGGATCGATGACGCGCTCCCGTCGCACCTTGATCATGAGACGCAGGTACTCGGCGCGGGGGTCCCCTTGTTCGTCGAGCCAGTCGGCATAGATGAGCTTGCGGTCGTCGTCGTCGGGCCGCTCCAGGATCGCCGCCAGGAACGCTTGTTCTTCGCTCATGGGCTGTCTCCTTGATTCGGTAGGGAAGTGGGCATTCAAGGGAGACAGCAGCCCGGGCCGAGGTTCACAATGGACTGAAAGCGTCCGCGAGGTTTCTGCGTGCCCTCGCTGACGCGTGGGGCTCATGCATTCCCCAACCGGGCCAGGAATGTTCTCTTGCAGCGGGCTCAATCCCACCAGAAGTAGAAACTCTGCTCTTCAGCCAGCATGCCGGCAAGTTCCGCGCGCGACGTTTCGCCGACGTCCAGGTCCGGGCAGAACTCGAGCATTTGCCGCACGAGCTTCTTGGGGGTCTTGACCGGGGTGAGGAACCGCCCGGCGACGCGGTCGTGGCCGCACTCCGTCAGCAAGAAGGGCTGCGTATTCTCCAGCTCTTGCAGCCAGGCGATCACGTCGCGCGTCGAATGGCCATAATTGTTGCCGTTGGTGCCGCACGAGGCCAAGATGGCGTACTTCTCGCCCGTGGGATATAGCCAGAGTTTGCGTGCCTCGTCCATTTCGTCGAGCGAGTCGCGCATGAGCAAGTAGCCCGCGCGGGCCACCTCGTCTTGTAAGCGGCCGACGATGGCCTCCTCACGGTCCATGTCCTCCTCGATGTCCACGCCGTCGAAGCTCGGTGCGGGCAGGTGGAACTGCCCGGCCAGGTGCCGCACGCTCCGCTGATTGAGCATGGTGACATAGATGCCGGGCCGGCGCGGCGAAGGCAAGAACTTCCGCTTCGTCATGCCGTTCAGCAAGTCGAGGAGCGACTGAAAGCCGGGTTCTGTGGCCGCAATGGGGAAATTATCGACGATGGCCCGCAGCGCCTGCATCGGCCCGTGCGGGGAGCCCGCGGCGGGCGGAACCACGGGCGGCGCGGCCGGGGCGAGTTGCCTGCCCGGTGCCGGTTCGCCCATCAGTTCCTTCAAGTATTTCACGACCTCCTTGTGCTTCTGCTCGCGGGCCCACTTGATGGCGGTGCGGCCATCGAGGTCGGTGGCCTGCACGTTAGCGCCGGCCGCGACCAGGCGCTGGACCAGTTCGAGGTTGCCCGACAGCGCGGCCGCCATCAAGGGTGTGTAGCCCGTGCCGCCGCGGTCGGCGGGCGGGTTGACGTCCGCGCCGCGTTGCAGCAGCTCTTCGACGATGTCGAGATGGCCCTGGGCGCAGGCGATGTAGAGGGCATCGGCGCCGGTGTTCGTAGCGGCGCCATGTGGGTCCGCACCGGCAGCCAGCAGGGCGCGGACGATCTCGGAGTGCCCGTTCTCGGTTGCGACCATGAGTGGCGTGTAGTCGTCCCGATTGCGCCATTCGAGCGGAGCACCTTCCGCCAGCGCCGCCTGCAAGGCCGCCAGGTCTCCCTTCTTCGCCGCCTTCGAGAGCTGGATGCCGGGATTCTTGCTGGTCGCGCCAGTGCGCGGCGGGGCCGGAGTCTGAGCGGTCGGCGCAGCGGGCGCAACGCCGGTTCCTTCCATCCTGTCGCGCAAGTACTCGGCGATTTTCTTGTCGACGCGGGCTCGTTCTCTGGCCGTGCGGCCATGACGATCCTGCCGATACAGATCGACGCCCGCTTCCACGAGCAGCTTGACGCAATCGAACGCGCCCTGCTGACCCGCCATCATCAGCGGGGTGACGCCGTTGGCATTGCCCCGATCGAGGTCGACCCTGGCGTCCATGAAGACACGCAGTGCGCGCTTGCTGCTGGTGGCCAGCAAGAGCGGCGTGAAATGATTGGTAGCCTCGGCGTGCGGATCGGCCCCGGCCGCCAGCAAGACCTGGATGGCCTCGACGTGCGGACGTTCGGTGGCACGCATGAGGGGAGTGTAGCCCTCGCCGTCTTTGCGATCGACGGGAACGCCCGCGGCCAGGCACGTTTGAATCGTCGCGACATCTCCGGCAGCGGCAGCCGCCAGCAGCGTCTCGCCGGTTGGTTTGTTGGTATCCATTTGGCTCCGATTGTAGATGCGTGTGAAGAGATTCTACCGCGCCGCGCGGGCTGCCGCCATCAGAGGAGTTACTGGTCGATCCACACACAGACGCCTAGATCAGACCTCGTTGCCACGCTCTGCGAGGGAACGCGAGCCGGGTCGCTCTTTTCGGGGACGCAACGAGATTCGGGGACGCGGAGCGTGGGAACGAGAGGGAAGCAGACATGAAGGCAATGGCAAGCATCGACGGCAACGTCACGCCGCTGGCGGAGGCGAAGGTCTCGGCCCTCGATCGCGGTTTCCTGTTCGGCGATTCGGTCTACGAGGTCATTCGTGTCTACCGGGGCAAACCGTGGCTGATGTCCGACCACCTCGACCGGCTCGGCCGCAGTCTCGATGCCATCCGCATCCAGGGCATCGACATCGACAGGCTGCGGCAGCGCATCGAGGGCATGATCGGGCAGCACAGCTTCGGCGAGGCCATCATCTATATCCAGATCACGCGCGGCGCGGCCCCGCGGGCCCACAAATTTCCGGCTGGCGTGGCCCCGCTCGAGTTCTTCTACGTGCAAGACTTCAAGGATCCCTACGTGGAAGCCAGGCAGACCGGCGTCGGCGTGGTCACGCATCCCGAGCTGCGCTGGGGCCGCTGCGACATCAAGTCCACCAACTTGCTGGGCAACGTGCTGGCCATGCAAACCGCCATCGACGCGAACTGCGCCGAGGCCCTCTTCGTTCATGCCGACGGCACGATCCTCGAAGGCACGCACACGAGTTGCTTCGGCGTCTTGAACGGCACGCTGTTGACGTTTCCGAGCGGGCCGGCGATCCTGCCCGGCATCACGCGCAGCCTGGTGCTGCGCCTGGCCCGCCGCGCCCAGATCCCCGTGCAAGAACACGTGCTGAAGATGAGCGACCTGGCCCGTGTCACGGAGCTGTTCCTGACCGGCACGACCTCGGAGATCATGCCGATCGTGAAGGTGGACGGCAAAGCGATTGCGGATGGGCAGCCCGGCACGGTCACGCGGCGGCTGCAAGAAGCCTACGCCCACGAGGTGGAAGATCACCTGGGCGCGTGATGCCATGAACCCGAACGACATCATCAACAGGATCGGCCGCTACCACTTCCTTGCTGCCTGCGCCGCGGCCGTTCGCCTCGCACCCGGCACTGGTACCGAGCTCGATGCACGCGGCTTCGATTCGGATTTGCCTCACGAAATCAGTGACGACATCTGGGACGAGTCGCGGGACCAGCTCGACAATTTAAGACTGGCGTTCTGGTTCTATGAGCGTATGCCGTGCTACGGGCACCTCTTCTACATTGCGGTCAAGTTCCCTTATTTGCGGGAGCCGTCTCGAGCGTTCCTCTGGGAAACGTTTCGTGGCTACTTGAATGCCGACTCGGCTTTGGCGGACCCGGTCGCATATTCACTCTGGTGCGACTATTTCGAAGCCGCCGAACCGCTCGCTGAAGAAGCCTGGGCAAATTTGACGATGGAGCCTGCCGGAGAGAAGCTGTTGCAAAGGATACTCATTGTATCCGGCCCGGTGTCCTTTCACGCTAAACAGCGCCTCTATCGACAGCTGCTTCCACAACCGAGTTGGCATTACTATATCTTCCGCAGCTTGTTGCAGAGCAGGTTCGACGTGTATGGACAGATCGACACCGCCATTGCGAGGCAGCTCTTGCAGCAGCTCGCCCTCCCTGAGGACACTGAGAATTTTGAAAAGTTGCGCGACTCATTGAAGTGAGCCCATCCGCTGGCAAAGTCGCGCAATTGCCTCCACATCGAAGACGCAGCCTCCCCAGGTG
>JBFWSD010000078.1:0-11883 GCA_050248575.1 Gemmataceae bacterium | reverse complement strand
CGCATCTGGGATCCCAAGACGGGCTCACCTCTCCTTCACTACACCAGGCGGCAGACGGAAGAGTTGCAGAAACGCTTCCCCGACATCCCGGTCCGCTTCGGGATGCAGATCGGCAATCCGCCGCTCGCGGATGTGCTGAAGGAGATGATCGCTTCGGGCGTGGACCGGGTGATCGTGTTGCCCATGTATCCGCAGTATTCAGCGACGACATTCGCGTCTGCCACCGATTGCCTGTTTCAGGCTTTGATGAAAGAACGGCGCGTGCCGGCCATCCGTGTCGTGCCTGCCTGCTATGAGCAGCCTGCCTATCTTGACGCGGTGGTGGCCGTGGTACGCGATGAACTGGCGGCCCTCGAATGGCAGCCCGAGCATTTTCTCATCAGCTTCCACGGCATCCCGGTGTCCTATGTCAAGCGGGGCGACCCGTACCCCGAGCAAGTCGAGAAGACAACGCAAGGGCTGATCTCACGCCTAGGCTGGCCCAAGGAGAAATGGTCGCTTACTTTTCAATCACGCTTTGGCCGAGAGCCCTGGCTCGAGCCCTACACCGACGATCGACTGGCCGAACTGGCCCGACAGGGCATCCGCAAGGTCTTCGTGGTCACGCCCGGCTTCACCAGCGATTGTCTGGAGACCATCGACGAGATTGGCTTCGAGTCGCGCGAGGCTTATCTGCACGCGGGCGGCGAGAAACTGCATCAGTGCAAATGTCTCAACGATCACCCTGCCTGGATCGATGCCCTGGAAAAGCTGGTGCGCGAAGAGGGCCAGGGCTGGTTAGCCCGTTAGCCCGACGCGCTAGCGAAGGTTAGCCCGACGCACAAGCGAGGGATTCGCGGAATAGCGCATGAGAAGGCCCCGGACACTTCAAGCGTGCCCGGGGCCGTGTTGTCAGGCATTCACTACAGCGACCAGCCCTTGCGATAAGGGTTCTTGATGTACTGGTCCGCTTCGGGGGCGTTCTTGGCCTTGCAGGCCGGGCCGTCCCACTCGAGCTTCTTGCCGCAACGCATGGCGACGTTGCCCAGGAGGATCGTCTCGGTCAGCAGGCCCGCATAGCCGAAGTTCGACAGGGCGATCTCCGGCTTGCTATTCTTGATGGCCTCCACCCATTCGTTCTTCTGCCCCTGGTCCCCCTTGCCGTTGCGGGGCAGCGAGACCGGGATCGACTTGTCGTCGAAGCCTTCGAAGTTCTTGGCGGGCAGCAGCTTGTAGGCGGCGCCGTAGTCGTTCGGCGAGTACAGGATGCCCTTCGAGCCAACGAGCAGCGAGCCGCTTCCCGGCGGCTTTTCGCCATGGAACAGCTCCATCGGGGGCAGGTTCTTCTGGCCGTCCTTCTTGCCTTCGTACCAGAAAAACTTGCAGGGGGGCATATCGCCCCGCTTGGGGAACTGGAGGACGACGCTGGCCCAGCTCGGGCAGGTTTCCGGATTCAGGTCGCCGCACTGGGCTTCGACCGTTTCCGGATACTCGAACTTGAGGGCCATGAAGGCCATGTTGGCGGTGTGGCAGCCCATGTCGCCGAGGGCGCCGGTGCCGAAATCCCACCAGCCACGCCACTTGAACGGATGATAAGCCGGACTGTAGGGACGTTCGGGAGCCGGCCCGAGGAACTCGTCCCAGTGGACGTGCTGCGGCACGGGCGGCGTTTCCTTCGGCCGCGACGTGATGCCAGGGGCCTGCGGCCAGATCGGCCGATTCGTCCAGACGTGGACTTCCTTGACCGGGCCGATGACGCCGCCGCGAATGAGTTCGACGGCGCGGCGCAGCCCGTTCTCGGCCGTGCCCTGGTTGCCCATCTGGGTGCAGACTTTGTACTTCTCGGCCGCTTCACGCAGGGCACGAGCTTCGTACACATCGTGCGTGAGGGGCTTCTGGCAGTAGACGTGCTTGCCCATCTTCATGGCCATCATGGCGGCCACGGCGTGGGTGTGGTCGGGGGTGCTCACGGTGACGGCGTCGATCGACTTGCCCGTCTCCTCGAGCATCTTGCGAAAATCGTTGTACTTCTTGGCCTTCGGGAACTTTTCGGCCTTCTTGCCGAGCGGGTTGTCGTCGATGTCGCAGATGGCGACGACGTCGCCGAGATTGCCGCAGTTGTCGATGTCGCTCGAGCCCTTGCCGCCCACGCCGATGCCGGCGAACGACAGGCGCTCGTTGGCAGAGCGGCTCACGCTGGGCGTGAGTCCAGCGGCGGCGAAGAAGCCGACACCGGCCGCCGCGCTCTGCTTCAAGAATTGACGACGATTGCGTTGACTCATGGAACCTTTCTCCTCGATGGCAGGATTTCCAAGTTCTGGGGCAGGAAGACCTGGGAGGGATCGTAGCATGGCGCCGGGGGCGCAGCAAGGGTCCAGGTGATTGCCGGTCGCAAGAAGCCCTGCTTGTCGATCCGCTGCGCGCTTTGTCAGAAGTCAGGCTTCTGGAATCTGCTGTCACTTTGCTCCCGAATATAATTGACAGTGTTATATGACAGTGTTATAATGCTAGTGTCATGAAGAAGGACTTCGATCGCTGGACCATCGACGACCTGCACGAGCGCGTGCGGCAGGCTCTCGCCATCGATTACGACGGTGCGGGCAATGGCCGGGTTCGCGATGTGCCCGACGTGCGCAGCATCCGCTATTACACAACGTTGGGGTTGCTCGATCGCGCCGCCGAGATGAAGGGCCGTACGGCACTCTATTCGCGGCGTCACTTGCTCCAGCTCGTCGCCATCAAGCGGCTACAAGCCCAGGGGCTGTCGCTGGGTGTTATCCAAGAGCGGCTGCTGGGTCTCAGTGATGCGAAGCTGGCCCAGATGGCCCGCTTGCCCGACAACTTTGATTTGCCGCCCCCCATGTTGGAGGCGGTCGCCGTGCCGCCGCGCGACGAGCGCTTCTGGACGGCGGCGCCCGTGGCGGCGGACGAGAACGAGAACCTACCGCCCGCAAGTCCTGTCGCCTTGCAGGGGGTGCCTCTCGACGAAACAACCACGCTGCTGCTCGCAGCGGACAGGCCGCTCGAGCGTGACGATATCGAGGCCATTCGCGCCGCCGCGGCGCCCCTCCTTCATCTCTTGCACACGCGCAGGCTCTCTGCCCGCCAGAAAGGGGATCCGGTATGAACCCAGCGATTGACATCATGACTGCCGAAGAGTTCGAACGTTGCCGACGCCTGGAAGGGGCGGGCTTCGGCGCCCTGGAAACCCCGAAAGGCCTGCTGCCCCTCGAGGCGCTCGATGTGCAGGCCAAGATCGACGGGCTGCTCTCCCAGCTCACCGTGAAGCAGACCTTCGTCAATGCCTTCGACGAGCCGTTGGAGGCCACGTACATCTTCCCGCTGCCCGACCGGGCCGCTGTGACCGGCTTCCGCATGGAGGTGGCGGGCCGCGTCATCGAGGGCGATCTGAAGGAACGTGGCGAGGCGCGCCGCGAATACGACGCGGCCCTCAAGAAGGGTCACCGAGCCGCCATCGCCGAGGAAGAGCGGCCCGATGTCTTCAACCTCCGGGTCGGCAATCTCATGCCAGGCGAAAAGGCAGTCGTCACGCTCACGCTGGTCGGCCCGGTGCAGCTCAGCGACAACGAGGCCACGTTCCGCTTTCCACTCGTGGTGGCGCCGCGTTATATCCCGGGTTTGCCATTGCCCGGTCCGAGCGTGGGCCGCGGCACTGCCGACGATACCGACGCGGTGCCCGACGCATCGCGAATCTCGCCCCCGGTCTTGCTGCCGGGCTTTCCGAGCAAGGTGGCCCTCGCGCTTGGCGTTGAAGTGAACGCGGGCGGGCTGCACATCGGCGCGCTGCGTTCCAGCCTGCATACGGTGATCAGCGAAGAGACTGCCGATGGCAGCAAGCGCTTGCGCGTGCTGCCCGGCGAGAAGCTCGACCGCGACTTCATCCTGCGTTTTCGCACCGGTGGCGAAGCGGTGCAGACTGCCCTTTCGCTGGCCGCCGATCCAGAAGGGAAGCAAGGAGTTTTCTTGCTCACGCTGGTGCCGCCGCTGTTGAAAGGGGCAGAGCAGCGCCGCGATGTGATCTTCATTCTTGATCGCTCGGGCAGCATGTCGGGCTGGAAGATGGTGGCGGCCCGCCGTGCCCTGGGGCGGATGGTCGACACGCTCGGCGAGCGCGATCGTTTCAATGTGCTGGCCTTCGACAACGAAGTGGAGTCGCCCCCCGAGTTTGCGGGCTCCGGGCTGGTGGCGGGCAGCGATCGCAATCGTTTCCGGGCCCTCGAATTCCTGGGCCGGATCGAAAGCAGGGGCGGCACCGAGCTAGCGCGGCCCCTCAAGGATGCCGTTCGTGTCCTTGCCCAGAGTGAGACGGGCCGCGATCGCGTCCTCATTCTGGTTACCGACGGCCAGGTGGGCAACGAGGACCAGATCCTCAAGTCACTGGGCAAGCAGCTCCAGGGCCTGCGCGTCTTCACGCTTGGCATCGACCAGGCGGTGAACGCCGCCTTCTTGCAACGGCTGGCCCAGCTCGGCGGCGGCGCCTGCGAGCTGGTCGAATCGGAAGATCGACTCGACGAGGTGATGACACGCATCCATCGTCGCATCGGCACGCCGGTCATCACGGATGTTGAAGTCAAGGCGGGCAACCTACGCTTCGAGACGCGCGACTTAGTGCCGGGTCGGCTGCCCGAGTTGCACGCGGGGTCGCCCGTGCTGATCCTGGGCCGCTACCAACGCGTACTCGACCAGGAACCAACGCTAACGGTGACGGGCAAGGAAGCGAACGGCCGCACCTGGTCCCAGACCGTGGCGGGGGAGCCCGGGGCCAGCAAGGCGTTGACGGCGACCTGGGCGCGTGGCCGCATTCGCGATCTCGAAGATCAATATGCGATCAACCGCGATACGAATCTGGAGCGGCAGATCGTGGATCTTTCGCTCGGCTATCACGTGCTCAGCCGCTTCACGGCGTACGTGGCCGTCGATCAGGGCGCGATCGTCAATCCGGGCGGCGTACAACATCAGGTGACGCAGCCCGTGGAGCTGCCCGCGGGGTGGGAGGCACCGATGGCAGCGGACGCGTTTTGCCTTGCCCTGGATGCAGGCTCTGCCGGCAAAGCCAGAGCGTCTCTGGCGGGCCCAAGGGGATTCCTCAAGAGAAAGGAGCAGAGCGAAGCCCAGAGCAAGGCTGCTTCGCCCGTGCCTCCGGGAATGCGTGCTCTGCAACGCGGCCAGGCCAAGACCGAAAACGCCAGGAGCAATCGCGGTGATGCTGACAAATCCGATCAGCACGGTGCGCAGTTCGACAACTTCGTCGACCTCCTGTTCCAGGAGGCGCTGAACCGCAATGCCACCGAGATCCAGATCATGCCGATGTCGGATGGTGTCCACATCTACTTTGTGATCGACGGGCAGGTGGAACCGCACGAGTGGCAAGCATTTCGGCTGCTCGAGCCGCTCTGGAACTGGCTAAAGACCTTTGCCGGTTTGGAAGCGAAGGCCAAGGTGCCGGAGCGCTTGCCGCTCGCTGCCTACGACCTCTTGCTGGCCAAGTTGAAGGCCAGGGCGGGCCTCGATCCCAGTCAGACGGGCAGCGAACAGCGGGGCCGCATCGATGTCAATCAGCCCGGCATGCCCGCCTGGCTGGAAGTGGAGATCAAGCCCGGAGCACTTGGCGAGTCGGTACGCCTGAAGCTGGCGGGGACAACCCGCGAACGCTTCTGGGCGTGAGATTGGTCGTCAAATGCTATCATGTCCGATAGAGTGGCGAGTCCGATCGGCGAGCGGGGCGTTGGCCCTCTGAAACCAGTATCCTGTGTAATCGACTTCGAACTTGCATGTGGTGAACGGAATTGAAATCAAGCGACGGACGCTTTACAGGTCCAGGGGGCTGACGCCCCCCGCTCGCCAGCCGCACGCTCGGTGGAAGCGCGGAATCGTCACGGGAGATTCAGGATGAAGGTCGAAGCTCCCATCGTTTGCGCGGGCAACTGGCTCGACATGGGCCAGGCCCAGGGAACGGCCCTGGCACCGCGAGTTCGCGGCGCGTACGAGGTTCTTGACAAGGTTGAAGCGTTCACCCTGCATCGGCCCTGGTGGCTGCCGTTTCGTCTCTATCGTGCTTTCGCGGCGGGCAAAGCGCGCAAGCATCTCGCGCAAGCCTTCGACGCGCAAACCCCCGGACTCGCCGATCGCCTCGAGGGAATCGCGCGGGGCTCCGGGCTGTCGGCCGCGAGCGTCTATCTCTTCCATTACCTTGAAGTTGCGATGGCCATGGTGGAAAAGGAAGTGCCCGGCTTTGGCTGCTCGGCGGTAGCCGTGCGGGGCAGCCGTTCCGCCAGAGGCGAGCCGATCCTGGTCCATAACTTCGATTACCTGCCGCTGGTGCAGCCCTTCTATGCGCTGCGTGCAAGCCGCCCGCAGGGGCAACTTCGCTCGCTCGATTTCCTGGTGGCCCCCATGTGCGGCACCGTCGACGGCATCAATGAACACGGGCTGGCCATCGTCTATAACTACGCCCAGACGTTCGATCACCAGGATGCGGCTCCCACACTCTCCATGCGGATCGCCGAGACGCTCGCGAGCTGTGCATCGGTCGGCCAGGCAATCGACTTCCTCACCAGCCGGCCCCGCTGGGGCAGCGGGCTCTTGTTGCTGGCCGATGCGGCGGGGGAGATTGCCGCCCTCGAGATCACCAGCACCCGCCATGAAGTGCGCGGGCCTGACAACGATATCCTCTTCAACGTCAATCGCTTCCAGTGCGGGCACACGCATGAAGTCGAGGTCTCCGACGAGGCAGTCTACGGCGCGCGTGCTCCGTCTCCCCTGCGTGGCAAGCGCGTGCTGGGTTCCTCGCACGAGAGGCAGGCACGCTTCCGCGAACTTTTGCCGGCCACCGGGCAGTTCGACGAAGGCAAGCTGGCGGCCCTGATGGCCGATCATGGCCCCGCGGGTCAACCGGGCGAAAGCACCATTTGCATGCACAGCGGTTACTGGACCACGACGGCCTGTTTGCAGCTACTGCCCTGTTCGCGCACGCTGCGCGTGGCCTACGACACGGCCTGCGCGGCCAGTTATTCCGAGTTTTCCCTGTAGACGCTTGACAGCCTGCCCGGCGGGCTCGACGATCAGGCACTCGAATCGCACACTCCTTTCTGCGAGGTTACCATCATGCGCGCTTGGCTTGCTGTTTCGTCGCTGGCGATGCTGACAACCACACTCTCGGCCGACACCTTCGTCTATGTTTCCAAGGGCCCCGAGAAGCAGATCCAGATCTACAAGCTCGATACCAAGGAGGGCCAGCTAGCTCCCGTGGAAACCGTCGCCGTCGAGGGCGTTCCCGGCGCGCTGGCCGTCGATCCGGACAAGAAGTTCCTCTACGCTTCGCTGCGCAGCACCAACACGCTGGCCAGTTTTCGCATCGATCCCGCCACGGGCAAGCTGAAACTCCTGAACACCGTGCCACTCGACAAGGGAGCCAATGCCGCCTACGTGGCCACCGATCGAAGCGGCCGCTGGTTGCTGTCGGCGTCTTATTCGGGCGGCAAGGTCGTCGTGCATCGTCTCAAGGAAGATGGCAGCATCGACACGCCCGCCGTGCAAACGGTGACCACCACGACGACGGCGCATTGCGCGGCCCAGGATCCGGGCAATCGCTGGGTGTTCGTGCCGCACGTGGCCCCGAATGCGGTTTACGAGTTCAACTTCGACCCGAAGACGGGCAAGCTGACCGAGGCGGGCAAGGCGCCCGGCGGAGCGGAGAAGGCTGGCCCGCGCCATCTCGCCTTTCATCCGAAAGAGAATCTGGCCTTCACCAGCGACGAGTCGGGCAGCAGCATCACGGCTTATCTCTTCGATGCCAAGGGGGGCTTGAAGCCGGCGCAGACGCTGTCGACGTTGCCCGCCGACTTCAAAGGGAAGAACTCAACCGCCGAGGTAAAGGTGCATCCGAACGGCAAATTTGTCTGGGTGAGTAATCGCGGGCATGACAGTCTCGCCGGTTTTGCCATCGGTGCGGACGGCAAGCTGAAGGCTATTGGCCACACTCCGACCGAGAAGACGCCGCGCTCGTTCGATGTCGATCCGGATGGACGTTTCGTCTTCGGCGCTGGCGAAGGCTCGGGCAAGCTGGCCGTCTTTCGCGTCGACGCGGATACGGGCAAGCTGACCCGCCTGCATACAGTTGATGTGGGCAAGAGCCTGCCCTGGGTGCTGGCCGTGAAACTGTCGGATTAGTCACCTGTCTAACTTTGCATTTCGCTTGACCACACCGAATGGCGCGGCCAGATTAACTCTGGATGCTCCTTTGCGAGAGCAAAGGAGAGGCCCGGCGGCGCTCGTTGTGCTGCCGGGCTCGTTTGTTTAATACCTGTACCTGAGCATCCAATTTCGAAGGGATGGCTGTGAACGACCAAGAACAAGCGAGCCTGCTCGATCAGGTTGCTCAGGAGCTGGGCGCAGCCACCGAGAAGCTTGAACGCTACGAGCAACAGGTCCGTCGCGAACAAGGGCAGCTCAACGACGACATCTATGCCGAGCTGAAGGGTGAGATTTATCAGGCCCGTGCTGCTTTGCGGCGCTTGCGCACTCAGCAACCTGCTTCGGTCGAAGAAGTCGACATCGAAGCGGTTCGTCGGCAGGCCCAGGAAGAAGCGATTGCCCAGCTGGCCCGCAAGCAGGGCTGGACGTGGGAAGAATCCGCTGCCCGCTGGCGGACACCGGAGGGCAACTTCTATACTCGTATCGGCGAGCCCCTGAACGATTGAGCCACTGAGGAATCCATGTCCAATTTGAACATCCGCCCGGATGGCGCACTTGATTTCCTGGCCCTGGGAGCCCTGGTTCATCGCCTCGATCCCGGCATCATCCCATTCCGGAAGGCTGGCGCTTGCAGCATCCATGTCAGCGGCGGCGAATTCAATGTGGCCGCCAACCTGGCCGATTGCTTCCAGCTGCGTACCGGCGTGGCGTCGGCCATGGTCGACTATCCGATCGGCGACCTGATCCATGAACGCGTGCGGGCCATGGGGGTGAAGTCTTATTACAAGCGCTTCGCTCACGACGGGGTGACCGGGCCAAATATTGCCACGGTGTATAGTGATCGGGGCCACGGCGTGCGCGGGCCGATCGTCTTTTACAATCGCTCGAACGAGGCGGCGGCCCGTCTCAAGGTGGGCGATTTCGACTGGAAGACCATTTTCTCTCAAGGCGTGCGCTGGTTTCATTCGGGCGGGATCTTCGCGGCCCTCTCGCCGACCACGCCCGACCTGATCATCGAGGCCATGGAAGCAGCCAAGGCGGCCGGCGCGGTGACCTCGTTCGATCTCAATTTCCGCGAGAAATTGTGGCGCGTATTCGGCGGGCTCGACACGGCCCAGACCGTGCTGCGCAAAATCATGACCCATGTGGATGTGGTCGTGGGCAACGAGGAAGACTTGCAGAAAGGGCTGGGCATCCCCGGCCCGGAGGTGGCCGCCACCTCCAAGCTCGACCCGAGCACCTTCTTCGGCATGATCGACCGCGTGGTGAAGGAGTTCCCCAAGCTGAAGATCGTGGCCACCACGTTGCGCGAGGTCCACTCGACGACGCGACACAGCTGGGGGGCCGTTGCCTGGGTCGGCGGAAAGACTCACCTCTCCATGACTTGCGACCTCGACGTCTACGATCGCGTCGGCGGCGGCGACGGCTTCTCGTCCGGCTTCATCTACGGGCTGCTCACCGGCGAAGCACCCGAAGAGGCCTTGAAACTGGGCTGGGCTCACGGTGCCCTGCTCACGACATTTCCCGGCGACACCACCATGGCCAGCCTTGACCAGGTCAAGGCACTGGCCAAGGGAGGGTCGGCTCGGATTCAACGCTGATTTACACAGTTCCCGGGCTGGAAAAGGCTTGCTCGCGGCAGACGGTCGCACTAACATTAAAAATACCCTGCCGATCCGGCCAAACTCCATCCACGCTGCGAACTCATGAAACGACTAATCTTCGTTGCGGGCTCCTTGCTTTTCCTGGCCACGTTGCCCCGGGCCGCCGACAAGCAAATCGATATGGCCAAACTGCCTCCGGCCGCCAAGGGGGACGTCGACTTCAAGCGCGACATCCAGCCCTTGCTGACCCGCGCTTGCGTGCGCTGTCACGGCGTCGACAAGCAAAAGGGTGGGCTGCGCCTCGACATTGGTAGCGAAGCTCTGAAAGGCGGCAACTCCGGCCCGGTCGTGAAGCCGAAGGACCTGCACAGCAAGCTGCTGGTCGCCGTCTCCGGTCTCGACGACGAGGCGCGCATGCCCCCCTCGGGCAAGTTGCTGACCTCCGAGGAAGTTGGCAAGATCCGCGCCTGGATCGAGCTGGGGGCCATCGTCCCGAAAGAGGAGCCCGTCGCCACCACGAAGACAACTTCCGACCACTGGGCTTTCCAGCCCATCAAGCAGCCTGCGATCCCGAAGGTCGCCGGCGAGGAAGGGCTGGTACGTAACCCGATAGATCACTTCATCCTGGCGCGGCTGGAGAAGGAGAAGATTGCCCCGAATCCCGAGGCGGATCGCGCCACGCTGATTCGGCGGCTGAGTCTCGACCTGCTCGGGCTGCCTCCTTCGCCCGAGGAAGTCGATGCCTTTCTGAACGACAAGAGCCCCGACGCTTACGAGAAGCTGGTCGACAGGCTGCTGGCCTCACCGCATTACGGCGAGCGCTGGGCCCGTCACTGGCTCGACCTGGCCCGATATGCTGACAGCGATGGTTACGAGAAAGACACCGGGCGGCCCTTCGCTTGGCGCTATCGCCAATGGGTCATCGAGGCTTTGAACCGGGATCTGCCCTTCGATCAGTTCACCATCGAGCAGCTGGCGGGCGATCTTCTGCCCGCTGCCACCACCGAGCAAAAGGTGGCCACTGGCTTCCATCGCAACACGCTCACGAACCGGGAAGGGGGCGTGGACCGCGAGCAGTTCCGCGTCGAGGCCCTGGTCGATCGAGTGAGCACGACCGCCAAGGTCTGGCTCGGCATCACGCTCAATTGCAGCCAGTGTCACGATCACAAGTACGATCCGTTCAGCCAGCGCGAGTTCTACCAGTTCCTGGCTTTTTTCAACAGCGACAACGAGGTGGACATCGACGCGCCTTTGCCCGGCGAGGCCGAGGCATTGGCCAGGGAGCTGAAAGAATTCCAGAAGAAGCTGGATGCGCTGAAGAAGAAAGTTACGGAACAGCGCAAGCGGTTGCCCGCCCTGCAGGTGAAGTGGGAAGAGAGCCTGAAGCCCGGAGCGGTGCAGAAGTTGCCCCCGGCCATCGGCGTGATCCTGGCCATCGAGCGTGACAAGCGAAACAGCAAGCAGCAGAAAGAGCTGGCCGACTTCTTTGCCAAGCAGGACGTCGAACTGGGCCAGCTCACCAAGGCGGTGGCTGACTTCGAGAAGAAGGCCCCGAAGCCAGTCAAGGCTCAGACGCTGGCCATGGGCGGGCTGCGCAAGACCCACGTCATGATCCGCGGCGACTTCCTCCGCAAAGGGGTGGAAGTGTCGGCCGGCACGCCGGGCGTGCTCACGGCGTTCGCGCCGTGCAAGAAGGATGCTCCCACGCGCCTGGATCTGGCCCGCTGGCTGGTTGATCCGGCCAACCCGCTGACTTCACGTGTGACGGCCAACTGGGTGTGGCACAAGTTCTTTGGCCGCGGCATCGTGTCGACGCTGGAAGACTTCGGTACGCGCGGCGAGAAGCCTTCGCATCCCGAACTGCTCGACTGGCTCGCCCTCGAGCTTCAGAAGGGCAAGTGGTCGCTCAAACACCTGCACCGGACCATCGTGACCTCGGCGACTTATCGGCAATCGTCGAAGGCGCGGCCTGTGCTGGCTGTCCGCGATCCGTACAACGACCTGCTGGCGCGGCAGCAGCGGCTGCGTCTGTAAGCGGAGATCATTCGCGACAGTGCCCTGGCGGCGAGCGGGGTCTGGAGTCGGT
>JBFWSD010000077.1:0-11996 GCA_050248575.1 Gemmataceae bacterium | reverse complement strand
ACTTTCTTGTTGCTGACTGCGGCCCTGGTGACCTTGTTGCGGCGGAAGGGCAGTGTCGACGCTGTCTTGCCTGAAGCCAGAGGAGAGCAGGCGCAGCCCGCCGCGCTTCGACTCTGGGGCGGGGGGCAGGCAAAGCCTTGCTAGCATCCCGTGGACGGAAAACGAAAACTCCGCTGCCGGGGCAAGCCCGACAGCGGAGTCATGCTTTCGCGGTCGTTTACTGCGGAGGCAGCCAGCTCAGGGCTGGATCAGCCCGACGCGGATGGAGCAACGAACCAGGTCGGCCAGGCGGCGGGCGCCCAGCGCCTTCATCAGTTGCTTGCGATGGAACTCGACGGTCTTGATGCTGATCTCGAGTTCGTCGCCAATCTGCTTGGTCGTTCGCCCTTCCCCGATGAGACGAAGCACTTCGCGTTGCCGCCGCGTCAGCTGCACGGGCTGACGCTCGGCCGTGGCTTGCACATACGCCTCGATGGCGTTGCGGACGACGTCCTGGATGGAGGTCAGTCCCTGCGACTGTTTGAGCCTTTCGAGCTGCCCGTGCAGGCTCGACGGCAGGTGCATTTGCACCGGAATCTCATCAATACTCTCGAACTTGCGAATTCTCTGTTCCACTTCGTTGTTCCGTTTCTCTACCAAGGTTTTCTGTCCTTTCACAGCTCCACCGAACTCATCGCATTCCCGGATGGGGCCGGACAGTCCCAACCCGATTTTTTCCCCCATGCTTGCGAGTACTCTCCCCAGGTTCGACAATGACTGTCGGGGCACTGTCACTGCGGGCTTTTCCTGACACAGCGGTTTTCCTGTTCTTCCAGGTCTGCCATGTTTCTGCTCGGATACAACACCAATGGCTTCGCGCACCATCGTCTTGAGGATGCGCTGACCATTCTGGCCGAGCTGGGCTATCAGAGCGTTGCCCTTACTCTCGATCTGCACGCGCTCGATCCCTACGACCGCGCCACACCAGGGCAGCTGATCACCATTCGCGCCATGCTGAAGCAGTTCGGGATGCGCTCGGTGATCGAGACAGGAGCGCGCTTCTTGCTGAATCCGCGCCGCAAGCATCAGCCTACCTTGCTCAGCGCAACCGAGAACGCCCGACAGCAACGTCTCGACTTCCTGTGCCGCGCCGTCGACGTGGCCGCGGCCCTCGAGAGCGATGCTGTCAGCTTCTGGGCTGGCACTCCGCTTGATGACCCCGGGAACGACGTCTTGCTGGATCGGTTGGTCGCGGGCTGCCGGCAGCTTGCCCAACACGCAGAACGCCAAGGTGTGACACTTGCGTTCGAACCTGAACCCGGCATGTTCATCGACACCATGGAGCGTTTCGCTGAGTTGGAAGAGCGCGTGGCCCATCCCTTGTTCGGATTGACCATCGACCTGGGCCACCTCCACTGTCAAGGAGAAGAGATCGTCCCCAATCTGGAGCGCTGGGCCCAGCGTTTGCGCAATGTCCACATCGAGGACATGCGTCGCGGCGTCCACGACCATCTGATGTTTGGTCAAGGGGAAATGGATTTTGGCCCGATCCTGGGCACTTTGAACCGGGTCGGCTACCAGGGAGGGGTGCATGTCGAATTGAGCCGCCAGAGTCATGACGCGGTGGAAACGGCCCGCCAGGCCCTGCATTTTCTTCGTTCCGCGCTGGCGTGAGGCTGCATTCTGTTTTGCGGCAGCCGTGCCCGCTTTCTTGGCACTCCGGGCTGCCCGGGAACCGCGCAGCCTGAAAAACCCAATCTTGCCTGCTGCGAGATTCTCTGGCGATTTCCCAGTTTGCGATGAATGGAGAGATCCTGCGGGCTCATTCTCACCGTCGCTGGGCACGGTAATTGCTTTGGGGTTGGGCACTCGTTGATCTACCCGGAATGCGCGGAGTTTGCCCCCGACGTCCGTGGGGCCGCGCTACCGGTACGTCCCTCGTATCGGCCTTGTCGCGAACGCCAGCAAAAGGATCCTGATGATGAACAAAGCGAGTGGGTTGATCCCCTTATGTGCCGTCGGCTTGATGTGCTTCTTTGCCACCAATGTGGTGGCTGCGGACACCAAGTCCGCCCCCACCCTCGAGAGCCTCAGCGAAGGACTTGCCACCCTGAGGAAGGAGACCAACGACCTGTGGACCTGTGTGGCGGCCTTCCTGGTCTTCTTCATGCAGGCCGGCTTTGCCATGGTCGAATCCGGCTTCACCCGGGCCAAAAACGCCGTCAACATCCTCATGAAGAACCTGATGGACTTCTCGGTCGGTACTCTCGCCTTCTGGCTTGTCGGTTTCGGGCTGATGTTCGGCACCAACCCCACTGGCTGGATCGGCACCGACAACTTCCTCTTCTCGGGCGAACAGGACGGCAAGTTCAACAATCACCTGGGCGCGTTCTGGATCTTCCAGGTTGTGTTCGCGGCCACTGCGGCTACCATCGTCTCGGGCGCCATGGCCGAGCGGACCCGTTTCGTCGGTTATCTCATCTATTCCGCCGTGATCTCGGCGTTCATTTACCCCGTGTTCGGCTCGTGGGCCTGGAGCAGCCTGGCCGGGCTGTATGAGGGCAAGGGCTGGCTCGAGGAAAAAGGCTTCATCGATTTCGCCGGTTCTACCGTGGTTCACTCTGTGGGCGGCTGGGCTGCCCTCGTGGGCGCCATCATGCTCGGGCCCCGTATCGGCAAATACAGCGAAGACGGCAAACCGCAGGTCATTCCTGGCCACTCCATCCCGCTTGCCGGGCTGGGGGTGTTCATCCTGTGGTTCGGCTGGTTCGGCTTCAACCCGGGTTCGACCACCTCGGTGGACGGTATCAACTTTGCCCGCGTGGCCGTGACCACGAACCTGGCGGCGGCGGCCGGCGCGATCGCCGCGATGATCATCTCTTGGGTGTTCTCGGGCAAGCCCGACGCCAGCTTTGCCCTCAATGGTGCGCTCGCCGGCCTCGTGGCGATCACCTGCCCGTGTGCCACCGTCACCTACGGTGGTGCCATCGTGATCGGTTTCCTGGCAGGCCTGCTCGTCTACGGCTCGGTGCTCTTCTTCGACAAGCTGAAGATCGACGATCCGGTCGGCGCCGTGTCGGTACATGGCGTGTGCGGCGCCTGGGGCACGCTCTCGGCGGGCATCTTCGGCGCCGAGGCCATCGTTGCCGGGGCCGAGACCAGCACCGGCCTGCTTTATGGCGGCGGCACCGCCCAGTTCATTACCCAGCTCATCGGTATTGGTGCCTGCTTTGCCTGGGTCGTGGCGACGTGCAGCATTCTCTTTGGCATTCTCCGCGTCACCGGCCTGTTGCGCGTCTCCGAGGAAGACGAGCTCAAGGGGCTCGACGTGACGGAGCACGCCATGCATGCCTATCACATGGGCAACGTGTAACGAACTCCTCCCTTCGCTGGCTGCCGGGCTCATGGATCGCCATGGGCCCGGCAGCAGCGTTTCCTGTTCGATTCGGAGGCACCCATGAAATACATCGTCGCCATCATTCGGCCCGAGTTGCTCGAAGCCGTACAGAAGGTGCTGGTCGAAGAGAAGGTGCACCTGATGACGGTCAGCGAAGATTATGGCAAGGGCCGCGAGCACGGCGTGAAGGAGCAGTTCCGCGGCGCCGAACACGAGACCATGCCCCCCAAGATCAAGCTCGAGATAGCCGTCAACGATGACTTCGCCGAGGCCACCATCGACGCCATCACCACGGCGGGCAAAACGGGCACAATTGGCGACGGCAAGATCTTCGTGTTGCCCCTCGAACAGTGCGTCCGCATTTCGACCGGCGAGGCGGGCACCGGCGCCATCGGTTGACCGCCTTATTTCTTGCCAATGCAGTAAAGTGCGGTGTTGGAACGCAGGAAGAGCTGCCCGTCACAGGGAACGGGCGAGGCGCGGAACAGATCCTTGGAGCCGATGTCGTTGTGCGACACGACTTCCAGCTTTGGCCCCGGCTTGATGACATCCACCACGCCCTTCTCGTCAATGAAATAGGCAAGCCCGTTGGCCGCCATCGGGGCCGAGGTGAGCTGCGACGAGCAGATGCGTTCGCGCCAGAGTTGCTTGCCGTCCTTCGCGTTGTAGCAGGTGAGCAGCCCTTTCATGTCGGCCACCAGCAAGTAATCGCCGATGACGAGCGGCGAGGGCTGATCGCGATTCCCCTTGCGCGGCGTGTGCCAGGCCATGTGCGATTTGGTCACGTCGCCGTCGCCGCCTGGCTTGATCGCGTAGACGTCGCCCGGCAGCCCGTTCACGGCGTAGATGAGCCCGTGGGCATACGTGACGGTCGGCTCGCCGCGGCCATTGAAGCTCTTGCACTTCCACAACTGCTTGCCACTCGCTGGATCGAAGGCGGCCACGTACGGATCGCCATTGAGCACGAGCTCACGCTTGCCCTTCACGTCGATCAAGATCGGCGTGCTGTAACCCTCGGCCTTGGGGCGGTCGGCCTTCCAGACGGTCTTGCCCGTCAGCTTGTCGATGCCAAACAGGAACGGATCGGATTCGCTATCGCCGTTGAAAATGACGAGGTTGTCGACGAGGGCCAGGCTGGCCGCGGTGCCGCGCTTGTTCTTGCTCTGGAACTTGCCCAGCTCTTCCGACCAGAGGTGCTTGCCTTCGACCGTGTAAGCGTGCAGTCCGGCGAAGCCGAACGAGGCATAGACGCGTTCGCCATCGGTGACGCAAGTGGACGAGGCGTAGCCGTTCATCACATGCGTGGGCTCGGGAGTTCCTTTCCAGGCCACGTGCTCCCAGAGGACTTTGCCCGTCTTGCGATCGAGGCAGAAGACGAGGCGTTGTTTGCCCTTGTCGAGGGCACTGGTCAAGAAGATGCGGTCGCCCCAGATGACAGGGGAGGACTGGCCTTCCCCCTTGAGGGGGGCTGTCCAGGCGATGTCGGCCTTGGTCCACTTGACTGGGATGTCGGTCTCGGTGGTGTGGCCCGTGCCGAGCGGTCCGCGAAAGCGCGGCCAGTTCTCCGCGACACAAACACCGTTCAAGGCAAAGACCAGGGTGAGGAGACCGGCAAGTCGTGGCAGCAGAGTCATGGTGTGGCCCATTTGAGGAAAGAGAATCGGGGTTGCACGGAGGCAGGCTGGGTCAAGTATCGCGTGGGCGGCGGCCCGCTGCAAGGAAATGTCCCCCAGGAATTCCGTTTAACAATTCAGCCGGGCCGCTGTTATACTTCCTCAAGCAGAGAGTTTCGCCTGCGGGGCGCCCGTAAAATGGGGGCCGTGTAAAGGTAAGAAACCAGGCTGAACCTTCTGTGAGGGCCGCGCCCGGCGTGAGCGCGGCAACTACCTCAGCCCACGAAAGGGAGGTTCGGCCGATGCGCCGTCCAGTCATCTGTCCTGCTCTCGAACCCAACCGTACCGAACTGGCGTTGATCCGCGAAGGGCTCAGCCGCCGTGCGCCGAGCCGCGACTGGGAGCAGCCCTGCCAGCAGGTGCTTGCTGCCTGGGAACCGCTGATTCGCTGGCTAGCCCGTCGCTACGCGCCACATAGCTCGTGCGTGCTCGATTTCGCGCAGATTGGCCGCATGACCTTGCTGCGGGCTGCCCTCAAGTTCCCGCCGGGTTACCCGGGCCGCTTCGAACATTACGTCCGCCGCGCCCTGCGCAATGCTCTCGTCGACGAGGCCAAACGTGTCCAGAGCCAGCGGCGCGAACGACAGCTCGAGCGCGACTGCTTCTCCTGTGAAGACAGCGCACTCGACAGAGTCATCCATTTCGAGACGCGCGACCTGGTCAAGAACCGCGTGGAACGCTGGCTGCCCAGGCTGCGCCGGCTGGTCGAGATGCTGTACGTGGAAGATCTGTCGCAGGCAGATGCGGCCCGCGCGCTGGGACTCACGCCCGCGCGCATCAGCCAGCTTTGCCGCGACCTGCGCCGCCTGGGCCAGATTCAGTTCGAGGATCTTGCCGACCTGGTGGGCTGATGCACCGAGGAGAAATCGCCGTGAAAACCCCGCGCCATCCCGAACTTGTCGACGACCTGCAACGGCAGCGCGACTACGTACTCAAGAAGTCCAGACAGCAGCAGGGGGGCTTCGGCATCGTTTTCGCCGATGCCTTCCTGCGCGGCATCCGTGACCTGGGCTACAAGAGCCCGGCCACTGCGCTCGATGAATTGATCGACAACTCCATCCAGGCGGGCGCCACGCTGGTCGATGTGCTGTTCGGCTTTCGCGGCAAGGCCGAATCAAAGCCCGATCAGCTTGCGATCATCGACAATGGCCACGGCATGCCGGCGGAGATGATCCGCTATGCCGTGGCCTGGGGGGGCACGCATCGCGAAAACGACCGCAGCGGATTCGGCCGCTACGGATACGGGCTGCCCAGCTCGGCCGTCAGCCTCGCCAAGCGTTACACGGTTTACTCGAAAGAGCCGGCGGGCAGCTGGCATGCAGTGACCATCGACCTCGATGAGCTTGCCGCGGAAGCCAGCGACGGGGCAGCCCGCATTCCGGAACCGCGCGCCGAGGAACCGCCCGACTACGTGCGCAGACACGTCCTCAGCGATCGCACCAAGAAGCATGCGGTGGCGTCGTTCCCGTCGGGCACGGTGGTGGTGCTCGAGGTGCTCGACCGCTTGCCGTCGGGCTGGGTCACGACCGCTGTGCTGCGCGACAAGCTCCGCAAACACGCCGGGGCCACCTACCGCCATCTCATGCCTGCCACGCGCATCTTCATCCACGGCGACCCCGTCGAGCCGGTCGATCCACTCTTCTTGATGGAGGCGGGCCGCTTCTTTCAAGAAACCGGCGTGCTGGCCCAGGCGATCAAACTGGGCGATCTCGAAGTCGATGCCGGCAAGGGGGAAAAGGGCCGTGTCCGGCTGCGGGCCGCATTCCTGCCCGCCAACTTCCACCTGGCCAGCCCGCGCGACAACTTGAAGGGCAAGAAAAATAGCCGACTCAACATCATGCAAGAGCATAACGGCTTGCTCGTCTGCCGCGCCGGCAGGCAGATCGATTGTCTGAGCGCCACCCCGTGGACCCGCTTCCAGAACAACGACATGCACATCAAGATCGAGATCGACTACGATCCGTTGCTCGATGACTTCTTCGGCATCACCACCAGCAAGCAGCAGATCGTCATCGCCGAGGCGATGTGGTCGCGTCTGGAGGCCGCCGGGCTGCGCAAGCTGATCATCGACCTGCGCCGCGAGCTCGACAAATCGATGGCTGCCGTCGAAGGCGCTGCCAGCTCGCGCCGCGATACGCCGCGGCCCAGCGAGCAAGCCATGGTGGAAGCCGAGAGACTCAAGCCGCGCCGGGTGGCCCTCTCGCCGCACAAGACCGAACAGGCCCGCGACAACCTTCACAACGAGGCTGTCAACGCCTCGGAACAAACGGGCACGCCACTGGCCCAGGTGCTGGATGCCTTGCAGACCGAGACGGCCGACCGACCCTTCAAGGCCGATTTCCGGGCCATACCCGAGGGCCCTTTCTATCGCTGTGAGCGCCTCGGCGTGCAGAAGAGGTTGATCATCAACACGCAGCACCCGTTCTACGCGGCCATCTACAACGCTCCCGACGCCACGCCCGAGATGCAAGCGGCCCTCGAGGTCCTCCTCTTCGTGCTGGCCGACGGCGAACTTGACGCGGAAGGCGAGTTCGAAGAATTCTACCGCAGTGCCCGCCAGGCCTGGTCCATCCGCCTGGCCGATGCCCTCAAGAAACTGGACCCCGACAACCGCCTGAGCGACAAGGCTGCCGCCATCGCCGAGGCCTTGGAGATGAGCCGGGGGGAGGAGGAGGAGGAATGAGCACCTGGTTGAATCCAATACTAGTCTTCAGTTGATGGTCAACTCTCGACCCAATCCAGGTGGCATTCCTATCGTCTATTTCATATTCGAGTGGATCCTGCCGCCAATCGGTTCTGTACTCACGGTAACGCTGATCTGGCTCCTCGGCCTGGATACGGTGTGGGCCATTCTTCTGGCGCCGCTTGGTGCGTTGCTCTTTCCGTGGAGTGTCGCACTGGTCCTGGTCGCACTGGCTCTATTCCATGAAGCTCTATTCCATGAAACAGGCTGATCTCCCGAAACTCCTTTCCTCCTGCGGCCCGATCGACTAACCTTGACGTGTCCCGCCAACCTGCCTGCCTCGGAGGAGCCGTATGCGTACTTGCTTCACCTTGCTCATTTTGCCTGTGCTCTTGATCGGATTGGTCGCGCGGAACGAGCCCGGGGCTGCCTTACAAGCAAAGGCCACGGCCACCGAGCAGCATCGCAGCCCGGTGGACTTCGCGCTGCTCGATGACGGCAAGCTGGCCGTCACGGCCAACCACACCTCCGACAGCGTCTCTCTCGTCGACCTCGACAAGGGCGTGGTCCTGGATGAAGCCCGCGCGGGCCGCAAGCCCAGCGCCATCGCGTGCACCGCCGACGGCAAACTGGTGGCCGTCAGCAATCTCTGGTCGCACGCGCTATCGTTCTACTCCATCGACAAAGGGAAGCTGCAACCGCAAGGCGAGTTGCCCGTGGGCGCGTTCCCGCGGGCACTCCGCTTCTCGAAGGATGGCAGCAATCTCTATGTGTGCCTGGCGGGCGAGGATCGCATCGCGGTGCTGGATGTCGCCAGCCGCAAGGAACTGCAGAGCTTGCCGGCGGCGCGCGAGCCGCGGCACCTGGCCCTGTCCGAGGACGGCAAGCACCTCGCCTGTGCCAGCAGCAAGTCGTCGCGCGTGCGCTGCTTTGAGCTGCCCGCGGGCAAGCTGCTCTGGGAACGGAAGATCATCGATGCGTTCAACATGCGCGACATGGCCTTCACGCCCGACGGCGCGGAACTGATCTGCGTGCACGTGATTCACCGGTCGCTGCCCGTGTCACACGCCAATATTGGCGAGGGCTGGGTACTGGACAGCCGACTAACGCGATTTGCCGTGAAGAAAGAGTTGCCGCCCAATCAGTGGCAACTGGCCCTCGACTTCCGCGGCGAGGCCGTCGGCGATCCCCACGGGCTGGCCTACGACGCGAGCAAGCGGCGCTTCATCGTATCGGCCTCCGGCACCCATGAATTGATGATGATCGACCAGGCCGCCATCCCGTGGTCGGCCGGCGATCCGGGCGATCACATGCCTTTCGACTTTAGCTACAGCGACAAGGTCACCCGCTTTGAAGTGGGCGGCCGGCCGATGACCATTGCGCTCCGGCCCGGCAACAAGCAGGTGGTGGCAGCTAACTACCTGCTCGATGCTTTGCAGGTGATCGACCTGCCCGGCACGTTTGAGCGCAAGGAGAAACCTAAGATCCGCACAATCGCACTGGGCGGCCCGGGCAAGCAAAGCAGCGAGCGCCGCGGCGAGGCCCTCTTTTATGATGCCCAGCGATCGCACGCGCAATGGTTCAGCTGCCATTCGTGCCACACCGACGGCCACACCGACAGCCTCTTGCACGACACGCTGAACGACGAGACCTACGGCAACGACAAGCTCACGCCGACCTTGCGTGGCGTGGCTCGCACGGCCCCCTATACGTGGCATGGCTGGCAAGACGGGCTCGAGGCGGCAGTGGAGAAATCGTTCCACGAAACCTTGTTCGGCCCGGAGATGAAAAAGGAAGATATCCGGGCCGTGGTCGAGTATCTCAAGACGCTCGAGCATCCGCCCCACCCATTCGCGGCCAAGCTAGACAAGGCTGCCGTGGCCCGGGGCAAGGGGCTCTTCGCAGACAAGGCGGGCTGCCTCAAGTGCCATCACGGCGACGAGTACATCTCGAAGACCACTTATGACCTTGGCCTGACCTTCCTCGATGGCAGCGCCTATCGCAAGTGGAATCCGCCCTCGCTGCGCGGGCTATACGACCGTGGCCCGTACATGCACGATGCCCGGGCCGTCACGCTCGAAGACCTGCTCGAACAGCATCACAAGCCCGAAAGCCTGGGCGGGGAGAAGCTCACGCCCGCCGAGCGGAAGGACCTCATCGTCTTCCTCAAGTCGCTATGACGAGCACAACTTCTCGGTGCTTTCGGCGCTTGAGCAGACCAAATTCTGTGACTATTTGCCCAGGTCGTAGATGTGGAGTTGCCCGCTCTTGCCGTCTGCTTGTGGCACGAAGGCATGGAGAGTGCGGCTGACCTCGTCGTAGATCATCTCGCGCGGCGATCCTTTCAGCAGCAGGGTGCGTTTGACCTCGAAGGAGGGGTAGGCATAGAGGATCAGCGTGTTGCGCCGGGTGGCCACGAAGACGAGCTTGTCTTCCTTGCCGTGGCAGGACACGACGTGGGGCTCGATCTTGGCGACGAACCTGAGGTCCTTGTCGGGCTCGCGGCCCGCGGTCAGCACGCAGCCTCCGGTGCAGATCACATGCTGGCCGTCGGCGGCGATTTCGAAGCGGCCGCCAAGCGGGTGCGTGCCGTGATAGGGGGCCTTGTAGCTCACCGCCTGAGTGCCTTTCTTCTGCCCTTCCACCTGGTCGAGCACGCGGCGGGCACGATTCCGTGTCTCGATGTCGTCGCTCTCGAGCGCCTTCTTGAGGGCGGGTATCGCGCTCTCGCCAATCTTTTCCAGGGCACGCGTCGCGTCTTCGCGTTCGCCGAAGTTGTCACTTCTCAGCTTGGCGATGAGTTGTTCGATCTCCTTGTCGGGCGCGCTGGCGCCCAGCGGGGGCAGCACCAGGCACTCGATCCGGCCCGGACTGATATCGGTGCTCGACCAGTACAGCCGCTGCTGGTCGGGCGACATCCGCAAGATGGAGCGATGCCGCACGCCGGTGCGGATCCTCTCGACTTCTTCCTTGGCCACGTTGAGGCGGCCCAGCGTGGTCCACTGGTTGCTGCCGTTGGTGAAGAAGAGGTAGCCCGCGTCGTGCACGCCCATGCCGCAAGGATCGAAATCGAAGGCGATCGTCTTTTTGAGTTGCAGCCCGGGCGAGGTGAAGATCTGGACCTTGCCCACGTCGGCCACTTTGGGGCGGTAGGCATTGTGGCCATTCGGCGAAGCGTATGTGTAGAGCAGGTCCCCTTTCTTGGTCAACCCCATGCCCTCGGTGCCGGCAGTCACCTCGGCCGCGGTACCATCCAGCTTGCGGGCTGCCAGATCGAAGCGGAGCAGCTTGCCCTTGGTTTGATTGAGGAGCAAGAGGTACTTGCCATCGGGCGTCAGCGTGAGGCCAGTGACATTGCCGTCAATGTCGATGGTGGCCAGCGGCGTGAGCTGATTCTCGGCGGGCACATCGGGCACACTGGGCGGTTGCTGCCCGACCTTCACGGGCGGCTTGACGACCGGTGCCGGGGCAAAGGTCATACTGGCAATGGTGTCGCTGTTCACGGTCAGCAGCCCGAGCGGCACGCGCACCTTGAACTCGGTGGTCAAGATCTGGCCCTTGGCCGCGCCGTCCACAGTGGTGATCGTGTCCCCCTCCTTTGAGAAGGCGATGGCCTGGATCTTGCTGGTGTTGACGTCGAGAGTTCCCACGTCGGTCTTGATGCGGATGGTGCCGATGAGGAGCACACCCTTCACGGACTTGCCGCTGGTGAGCTTGATGTCGACAGTGCCGGGCGGATCGGCCGCCGTCACACTCACGACACACATGGCCAGGGCCAAGAGGGCAAGTCGGGCTCTTGCTTGCATGGGCGCTCCTTCAATATGCCGAATTGGAATGCCGAAGATTGAATCAGCATTCTGTCAAATTCGGGGGACAGAAGGCAAGAAAAAGTCTTCAGACGTCATCGGGGACTTCGACGCTGGGCTGACCGGATTGAACGATCAGTCTGGGCGGGCCGCAGTCGTCGCGCAGCCGTTCGAGCATCATCAACTTCTGCCAGATCTTGCTCGAGAGGCCGGTGGACAGGTTCTCGAACTGGTCCACCGCGGCCATCGCCGTGCCGTCGGGGAAGTCTTGCACATAGATCTGTGCGATCTTGGAGAGGAGGGCCAGCAACTCGGTGCAATAGGCGAGGTAGCGGCCCATGGTGATAGCGTCGAGGTTCTGCCCGGCGACGTCGATGCTCTGGCGGCCGAGGCGATCCGGGTCCTTGGTGAGCTGGTGCATGTCGACGAGGTGGGCGATGGCACGCAATTCATGAATC
>JBFWSD010000076.1:0-12000 GCA_050248575.1 Gemmataceae bacterium | reverse complement strand
GGAAGGATCGTGCCCAGCAGTTGCGCGAGCACGCCGCCCCCTTGCTGGGCAAGTTGCGTGGCCTGCCGCCCAAGGTATTGCTGCCGGTGGCTGGCGTGGCCGTCTTGCTCTTTTGCCTGCTTCCCTCGTTCCTGGTGGCCCGCTGGCTGTTTGGCGGGGGCAGCGCGCTCGGCCCGGGCGAGAAATACCTGCCCGACGATTGCAAGGTGGTGGCCTCGGTGCGCGTCGACCAGGTGCTGGCCAGCCCGCTGCTCGAGCCCTTCAAGAAGGACTTTCCCGAACTCCACGACCAGATCGTCAAGGAGGGGATCAGCAAGAAGACCAGCCGCATGCTGGTGGCGGGCAGCTTCGACGAGAAGCACCCCGTCGTCATCTTCGAGTTGACCGAGGCGATCACTGCCGACGACGCCAAGAAGGCCCTCAAGATCGCCGATCCCAAGGAAGAGAAAGAGGGCGAGGTGGCACTCTTAGTCTACCCGGATGCCGCGGGCGGCAAGGACATGGCGTTCTGCCTGCCCGATAACTACATCCTGTTGCAAGGACACGCCGAGGACGTGCGGGCGATCTTGAAGCGGGGCAAGAAACCGGAATTTTCAAAGGAGTTGCAGGCAGCCCTCGGGCAAGCCGACCTGAAGAGCGCGGTGGCCGTGGCCGCCTCGTTCAAGGGGCTGACGATCCCGCCCGCCGAGAGCCTGAATCACATTCGCGCCTTCGTCGACAAGGTCGAATACGGCGTGCTCGGCATGAGCCTGGCCACCGATCTGGATGCAAAGGCGGCGCTACATTGCAATGAAGCCAAGACTGCCGAGGAGCTGCGCGACCTCCTCAAGGGGCTGCGTTCCATCGCCAACCTGGCCAATCCACCCAAGGAAACCGGCGCGATCCTGGAGGCCGCCAAGATCGACGCGGCGGGCAACGACGTCACCTTTGCCCTCTTGCTCAAGAAAGACTCCTTCGCCGGCATCAAGCAGATGACCGATCAGGCCCTGGCCTCGATCAGCGGCAGCGACGACAAGTACATTCCCGACGACAGCTCGGTCATCATCTCGATGAAAGTGGATCAGCTCTTTGACAGCCAGGTCTTCAAGATGCTGCGCCGCGACTTTCCCGAGTTCCGCGACCAGATGGACGAGCTGACCGTGCCACACAAGATCGAGCGCGTTGTGGCCGCGGGCAACTACCAGGACAAGCACGCCCTCACCGCCATGTACCTCAAGGAGCCCGTCACACTCGCCGAGGCGAAGACCTCCTTCAAGGTCACCGACGTCAAGGAAGAGAAGTCGGCCAATGTCACCCTCTACCGCTACCCCGATCCGCAACGCCGTTTTCAGCGCGACCCGAACACCGACCTCGTCTTCTGCTTCCCGGAAAAGCTGGTCCTGCTCCAGGGACCGATCAACAAGGTGAAGGAAATCTTGCGGCGCAAGAAGCCTCAGCTCGACCCGGAGTTGAAGAAAGCCATGCAACTGGCTGACAAGAAAGCGTCGATAAGCATGGTGGCCATGTTGCAAGGAGTGCCGATTCCGAACGGCCCCGGGCTCGACCAGTTCCGCAAACTGGCCGGGCAGATGCAATACGCCTATCTGCAGATCGACGTGCGCGACGAACTGGACATGCGAGCCACCGTTCACTGTGCCGATGAGAAGACGGCGACGGAACTCCGCGATGTGAGCAAGGGGCTGCTGGCCCTCGCCAAGACCTTTGGGGAGATGCCCAAGGAAGGACGCGAAATCGTCGATGCCATCGACTTCAATCTGCAAGGCCGCGACGTCCTCGTCAGCCTCAAGATCAAGCGTGCGCTCCTGGAACGGCTCAAGAACCTGCGCGGCTTCTAGAATCCCGTGCGCGGCGCGAAGCTGACCGACATGCGCACCAGCCGCACCAGGCCGCCCGAGACGCCAAACTCGAGCCAGGAATACTTGTACCAGGTGAAGGTCTGCCCGGGGACAATGCGCGTGTCGTTGTGCATGAACTTCGTCTCGCCCATGATGGCCACGATCTTGCTGATCGGCGGATTCTTGCTGGGCACCACCAGGAGTTGATAGGCGTCGCGCGACTTTTTCAGCTCGCGAGCCATGCGGACCATGTCGGGATTGAGCGCCTTGCCAGCCAGCCCCTGGGCCGAACGGGACAGCTCGGCATCCACCTGAAAGCGGCGGCCAATCACCTTGACGCCGCTCGCCGTGCCCAGCAGGTCGAGTGCCTCCGGCGGGCCATTGATCGACCGCGCCTTGTCTTCCGCCTTCTTCTTGACATAGGCCGCATCCGGCGCCGAACGGCCGCCCGGCACCTTCTCCGGAGCGATCAGCGGCACGTGCCACATCGAGGCGCGAATCGCAACCACTCGATCCGTCTTCTTGCTGACGCCGAAGGCCACCCAGTCGTAGTAGCGCCATTCCACGTCGTGTCGTTCTCGCTTGCTGCCCACCATCACATAGCTCTTGCTCGTTCGATTGGGTTCGACGCCCACGACGGCAAGGACTTGTTGCCATGGACTGGGTTTGCTTATCTGAATCTCCATGTACTCGACGGCGCGCGGGGCCAGCGTGCGCATGGCCACATCGAAGCCGTTGCCCAGGCCGTGCTTGTTGATGTTCTCGTTGACGATCTGTTTGAGTTCCTGTTTGTCCGGGGCCGGTTTGCCCGGCACGCGCGAGCCGTCGTCCAGGCGGACGCCGTTGAAGCGGTAGCTGAGGGGGTCACCGACGATGGTGCCGAGCGTGTCGAGCGCCCGCTTCACATCGGTGCCGAGCGGCGCCGGATTGGGCAGTCCCCAGATGGAACGCGAACGCCAGCCACCCACAATCGGCTCGCCGTCATCGATGACCGCGAGTTGCCGCGGGGGCGGATCGTCGAAATCCGGGATGTCGTCGAGAGTGATGTCCTTGGGATCAAACTTGAGGTTCGTTTCCGGTTCTGGTTCGGGCTCGGACTCGGGATCCTTGGGTGGATCGAGATCGACCTTCGTAAATCCTGCCGTGCCAGGGGATTCCTTCGGCACAGGTTCCGCACTGCTCATGAGGTAGAAGGCGGCCCCGAAAGTCAGGAGGGCGGCCGCTGCAAATCCTGCCAGCTGAGCCGGCTTGATATCGTCCATCGGTTTTCCTTCCTTCCACGCTCATTTGATGCCGGCGACCAACCACTCCAGGATAATTCGTTCGGCGAGGATTGCAAGTTGCGCCCAAATCGTGAAGATACCGTGAATCGGACTCGCCTTTTTCACTCGCTGGCTACAATACGACCGTTTACGCCTCGCTTTCTGCGACTCGACATTGAGGAGACCCACATGGCTCGCCTGCGCTGTCCCGGTTGCGGATTTTCGATGGAATTCAAGGTTCCGCCGCGCGAGGCCATTACCTGCCCACAATGTAATGAGTACCTGGAAGATGTGACGCCGCGCGCCGCGGCTGCACCCACCGTGATGCAACCCGCCCGGGTGCCAACGCAACTGGAAGAAGCAGAAGCAGAAACAGCGCCGCCCAGGAAACGCGCAGCAGCGTCACCCACCGTGGTACAGAAAGCGCGTGCGCTGACCAAGGCTCAACCGGCGGCGCAGCCTACCGTTGTGCAGCCCGTTCGCGAGACAACGCAGCTGGAACCGGTCCCCTTGCAACAGGACGAAGAGCCGCAGCTTTCGGGCAACCTCGACGAAGAGGAGATTCATGAACCGGCCGGCTTGCCCGATTCAGAAGATGTCGGGCTGGCGCCCGAGGAATCGGCCGAGGCTCCCGCGCCCGAGGAACCGAACCTGGACCTGGCAGCCGAAGCTGAACCCGAGGAGCCCGCTGAGCCCAGCGAATCCATCGTCACGGAAGAAGAACACAAGCGTCAGGCGGGCAAGAAAGGACTGGTGAAGGTCCAGGCGCGTCGGGTCGCGACGCGCATGCTTGGCCGCAAGCAGCAGCCCACCATGCCAGCCGTAGCGAAGAAAGTGATCGTCGATCAGGAAGACGATGACGACGAGGAAGAAGACGATGACGACAACGGCAAGCCGATCCGGCTGGCCCCTGCGGCCGGCGACGAGGATGACGACGACGACAATGAAGCTGCACCGCGGCGCAAGCTGAAACCAGCGGTGATCTTGACGTACGTCGGCGTGGCGGCGGCCCTGGCGTTCGCCGTGCCGCGTTTGCTGGAAGTCGCCAAGCCTTATCTGGAGGATGACAAGAAGCAGGTGGCCAAGGCGGTCCCCGCGCCGCAACCGGCACCGGCACCGCAGCCCCCGGCGCCTCAGCCCCAGCCCGAGAAGCCCCCGGTGACGGAACAGCCCAAGGCGGAAAAGCCGCCGGAACGGCCCGTCGTGGAACTGCCCGTCATGCCCGCGCCACGGGCTGAACTCAAACCCGATGAGATCTACAAGCAGCTCTTGCATTCCAGCGTGCTCATCGTCGGCGCCAACGAAAAGGAATTCTCGATCGGCACCGGCTCGCTGGTCCACGTCGACAAGAAACTGGTGCTGACCAATCAGCATGTGGTGATGAATCAGCGTGACCTCGCGGTGATCTTCCCTGAATACAAGGATGGCGAGGTGATCGCCGATCCGCTGCACTATGAGAAGAAGGAGATCAAGGGCAAGGTCGTGGCCCATGATGCGACCCGCGACCTGGCCCTGATCGAGCTCGAGAAAGTACCGGACTCGGTGAAGGCCCTGCCGCTGGCGCGCAAGAGCGTGGCCCCTGGCGCCAAGGTTTACTCGATCGGCTCCTCCGGGGCCGGCCGCCGCACTCTCTGGCGTTTCTCGGAAGGTTCCGTCCGGCAAGTCTCCTACCTGGAAGCGAAACAACGCAGGTCCGGCATCCTGTTCAAAGGGCACGTGGTGGAAACTCAATCCCCGGTCAATCCGGGCGACAGCGGCGGCGCCGTGGTCAACGGCCAGATGGAACTGTGTGCGGTCGTATCCATGAGCGACCGCAGTTCGGACCTGGTGAGTCAATGCGTCGACATCCGCGAAGTGCGCGCGTTCCTGGACAGCTACGGGCAAGCGCGCGGTCTGAAATGGCAAGAAAATGCCGCCCCGGTGGATAACAGCGCCGACATCGAACGCATCGTGCTGCAACTCTTGCCGATCCTCGAGAAAGGAACGCCCAATGAAAAGGCCAAGGCGCTGGGCGTGCTCCTTGACGCCGGGCCGTCAGGCCGGGCCGCCATCCCCACCTTGCTGCACATCATCAAGGGAGATGACGAAGAACTGCGCCGGCTCGCCCTGCTTGCCCTCGACCGCATGGGCACCCCCACCGAGAAGGCACTGCCCCACTTGCGGGAGGCCCTCGAGAGCGAACATCTGCTGGTGCGTCGGCACGCCGCCTTGATGGCGGCGCGCATGGGCAAGGGGGCACGCACGCTGGTCCCCAAGCTCTTGCCCTTGCTGGCCGAGCGCGATCACGACACGGTCGTCGCTGCCCTGCGGGCCGTCGCAGCCATCGGCCCCGATGCCCGCGCGGCTGCCAACCGCTTGCTGATCCTGCTTGCCCGCGAGGAGAGCGACCTCAGTCTGAACGCTGCCGAAGCGCTGGCGGCGATTGGAAAGTTGCCCGCCGAGGAAGCGGGCCCGGCGGCAGCCCTGCTCGATAACCCGCGTTCGCTCGTCCACATCACGGCTGCCGGCGCCCTGTTGACGGCGCGGGACGATGAACGTGCCCGCGCGCTGCTTGCCGCTGTGCTGCGCGACACGAACGACGAACTGGTGCATGCGCTGGCCTTCCGTTTCCTCAACGAATAGCCGCCCGACCGTATGCTGCGTTTCGGCCCGGGCTATGTCGAACTGGTCCGCACCGGGCTGAAGCATCCGTCGCGCGAGCTGAGACTGGCGAGCTTCGCGCTTCTCGAACGCACGGCCCCCGAACCGAAAGAAGCCTTCGAGATCGTCCTCGACTGTTTCACTGACATGGATCTCGAGATGCGCCTGCGGGCCATTCAGGCGTTGAATCGGTTTGGCCCGCAGTCGCGCAAGGCTGTCAACCTGCTGGGCAGCGCGCTGCACGAGAAGGACGAGAAGCTCTGCGCCGCGGCCATGAAGGCGCTGGCGGAGATGGGCCCCGACGCCGAGCCCGCGTGCCCGGCCCTCATCCTGTTGATGTCGGAAGAAAAGTCACACGAGCAGGCCATCGTCACGCTGGTGGCCATCGGCAAAGGGGCTGTCAAGGACCTGAGCCATGCCCTGCGCAATCGCGATCCGCACGTGCGCGTGGGGGCCGCCAATGCCCTGGGCCGAATCGGCGCTGACGCCCGTAGCACCGCCATCGCACTTTCCTACCTCTCACGCAACGATCCCTATCCGGGCGTGCGTCAAGCTGCTCAGAAAGCGCTGACCCTGGTACAGGCCAAGAAATAACGGCGGTTCAAGTCTTGATGTCGACCAACGCTCGAGGTGCGGACCGGCCGTCGACGGGCAGCCAGCGCAGCACCCGGCGGGGCGGATCGCTCAGCCCGCTCTCGAAGCTCATTGCTTGCCAGCGAACCTTGCCCGGGCCGTCCATGGTGTCGCCGTCCTTGATGATGTCGTCCTCGTGCTTCAGCAGGTAGAGCGAGACATTGCGCAGGAAATGGTCCACCTCGACGGGCTCGTAGGAATCGGTGTGAAAGCCCGCTTCCACGTCGGGGATGTCGAGTTGCCCGTTGCCGACCGAATCCATCAGCGACCACTCACCATTGACCTTGAACAGGCGGATGTTGCACCAGACGTCGAGCGGGGGCAGCTTGTGCGACCAGGCGAAGTTCAGGCTTTCGCGCAGCCCATCCTGGTCGCGGAGCACTTCACCGCCCGGATTGAAGTAACAGAGAGCGCCGGGCAGTTCCAGCACCGCGCTGGCCAGCTTGGTGACAAAGAGTAGTTCGGGCTCGGCGTCGTAGTCCTCGGGCATGATGAGCGCATCGTCGCCGCCGCCAAAGACATAGCTGCTGCGCAAACGAATGAAGCCGCAATGCCCCTCGGCGATGCGGCAAGCGGGCTCCCAGGCCCAGCAATGCTGCCCGGCGCGCTGCAAGCCAAACGGAAAAGCGAACGGGCCGAAGTGCCCCATCGACCAGGCGCCGAACAGCATCATTTCTTGCTTGGTGTCGCCCATGTGATCGGGCCATTGCCGCTCGACAAGATCGACACACACGGCGCCATTGACTTCTTCACGATAGGCGACCACCACCGACGGCCCGCCGAAGGCCCATTCGGGGCCCGCTTCCGGATTGACGGCACGGACATCGAAGGCGCGCAGGGAATCGGCGACGGCATCGAGCGTCACGGGCCGCTCGAGCAGCACAACGAGCCCCTGAGTGAAGAAGCCCTTGGGCATGCCAGTCTCGCTGCGCGGGCCAAAGGCACAGGCCTCAGCCCACCAGTTCCTTGACCGCGTCACGTTCCTCGACCAGCTCGTCGAGGGTCTTCTTGAAGAGTCCCTGGCCGTAGGCGTCGAGCTTGACGCCTTCGATGACGCTGAGGTTGCCCTTGCCGTCGCTCTTGCAGGGATAGCTGAAGACCAGCCCTTCGGGGACGCCGTACTGCCCCTTGGAGATGACGGCGGCACTGAGCCAGTCGTCGGCCGGCGTGGGCGTCAGCATACTCTTGACATGATCGAGGGCGCCATTGGCGGCCGACAGGGCCGAGCTGGCGCCGCGCTTTTGAATGACCGCCTTGCCGCGCTCCTGGCACTGGGGCACAAAGGTTCCTTCCAGCCAGGACCGGTCGGTGATGACCTCGGTGGCCGGCTTGCCCTTGATCTTGGCGTTGGTGAAGTCGGGATATTGCGTGTTGGAGTGGTTGCCCCAGATGGTGACGCAGGTGACGACTTCGTTGGCGACGCCGGCCTTCTTGGCCAGGGCGTTGCGGGCACGATTGTGATCGAGCCGGGTCATGGCGGTCCAGCGCTCGGCGGGGATGTCCTTGCCGTTCTGGTAGGCGGTCCAGCAGTTGGTGTTGCACGGATTGCCGACGACCAGGATGCGTACGTCCTTGGCGGCGTTGGCGGCGAGGGCCTTGCCCTGGCCGACAAAGATCTTGCCGTTGATGTTCAAGAGCTCCTTGCGTTCCATGCCCGCCTTGCGCGGGAACGAGCCGACCAGCAGGGCCCAGTTGCAATCCTTGAAGGCCTTGCTGGCGTCGTCGGTGACGACAATGTCTTGCAGGGTGGGGAAGCTGCAATCGTCGAGTTCCATGGCCACGCCTTCGAGAGTCTGCATGGCGGGCGTGATTTCGAGGAGTTGCAGGATGATTTTCTGCTTGGGGCCGAAGACCTCGCCGGAGGCAAGTCTGCCCAGCATGGCGTAAGCAACCTGACCTGCCGCTCCCGTGACCGCAACGCGAATGACGTCTGCCATGTTCTCCTCGAGGTAATGCCGAACAGAATGTTGGATGCCGGATGAGGTGCCTCTCGACCGGGACTGCAAAAACCGTAGGTTAAAGATTATTGATGCGACGGAAACCCGGCCATTGCCGGAATACACACACCTCGTTCCCACGCTCGGCGTGGGAACGCACCACCGCGACGCTCTGCGTCGCGTGTTCCCATCAGGGAGCACGTCTATGTACGGGCCTCGCCGCGGAGCGGCGGCGTGGTGCGTTCCCACGCCGAGCGTGGGAACGAGATCAACGCTGAGGAGAAGACGATGGCAGTGAAAGTAGCAATCAACGGTTTTGGCCGCATCGGGCGGCTGGTGTTCCGGGCCATGGCGGAGCGGCCCAGCGATTTCGACGTGGTCGCCGTCAACGACCTGACCGAGCCCAAGGCACTGGCCATCCTGCTCAAGTACGACAGCGTGCATGGCCCGTTCGCGGGCAGCGTCGAGCCCGGCGCGGGCAAGCTCAAGGTCAACGGCAAGGACCTCAAGGTCTTCTCCGAAAAGGAGCCCGCCAAGCTGCCCTGGAAAGACGTCGGCGCCGACGTGGTCGTCGAATCAACCGGCTTCTTCACCGACCGCGAAGGCCCCAAGGGGGGCTTCGCCGATCACCTGAAGGGCGGCGCCAAGCGCGTCATCATCTCCGCGCCCGCCAAGGGGCCCGACCTCACGGTCGTGCTCGGCGTCAACGACGACAAGCTGGGCAAGGATCACGTCTGCATCTCGAACGCGAGCTGCACGACGAACTGCCTGGCGCCGATGGCCAAGGTCTTGAACGATACCTTTGGAGTGGTGCGGGGCACCATGACCACGGTGCACGCCTACACCAACGATCAGCGCATCAACGACCTGGTGCACAGCGATCTGCGCCGGGCCCGGGCCGCCGCGGTCAACATCATCCCGTCGAGCACCGGGGCCGCCAAGGCCATCGGCCTGGTCCTGCCCGAACTCGACGGCAAGCTCGACGGCATTGCCCTGCGCGTGCCGGTGCCCGACGGCAGCATCACCGATCTCACCGTCGAGCTGAAGAAGGAAGTCACGCCCGACGACGTCAACAAGGCCTTCAAGGAAGCGGCCGCGGGCAAGCTCAAGGGCATCCTGCAATACACGGAAGATCCGATCGTCTCGTCGGACATCATCGACAACCCGCACAGTTGCATCTTCGACGCCAAGAGCACGCTGGTGATCCCGAAGGGCAAGGGGACGCTGGTCAAGGTGTTCGGCTGGTACGACAACGAGTGGGGCTACAGCTGCCGCACCGCCGACATCGTGGCCCGCGCGGGCAAGCTCTGATCCCTTTCTGATCGAGTAGCTGATGGACGTCGGCGTGATCGCTTACGCGCTGGCCGGGCTGGCGACCATCGTGTTCGCCACCGCCATCTATGTGATTGGCCAGGCAGCGGTTGCCATTCACTACAAGGTCAAGGTGAAGGAAATTTCGCTCGGTACTGGCCCGCTGTTATGGCAAACCCGACTGAGGTCGATTCCGTTCAGTTTCCGCCCTCTGCCCGGCGGTTACACCAGCTACTTTGACGAAGACGACGAACTTGAAGTCCAGTGCTCCGAGCCCGAACCGGAGTTCGATCCCGACCGGGTGCGATTCAAGGACATGAATCCTCTTGGCAAGCTCTTCCTCTTGCTTATCGGGCCAATTTCTTCACTGGTGCTGGGTGTGTTGCTGCTGGGGGCTCCGATCTGGGCCGGCGCCCCGGGGCTCGTAGCGGTCGGCCCGGCCGAGTCGACGATTCAGCCCTGCTCGGTAGGCGGGTTGATCGTGCTCGCCGACCCCGTCGACTGGCAAACACAGGAGCAACTGTTCGTCGACACCGCGGGCGAGCTCGGCGTGCGCGTATTGCTGTTTCGATCCACCGAGGATTGGGGCGGCCCGCTGAGCCTGCTGCTCACCAGTGGATTTGTCGCGCACCAGACGCCCTGGGGCTGGTGCACGCTACTCGGCGTGATGCTCGTGGGCATAGGCTTCCTCAACCTGCTGCCCGTGCCCACCTTGAACGGTTTTTACATGCTGTGCCTGCTCTACGACGTCCTGGCGGGCAAACCGCTGTCCGAAAACGCAATCGCGGCCGCCATGTGGATCGGCTTGCTCTTCATGGTGGTCATCTGGATTCGCCTCCTCTACATCGACCTTCGCTGGATCTGGAACTTCGTTCTCTGACGGATCACTCTCATGAACAAGAAAACCATCAAAGACCTGGGCGACCTCGAGGGCAAGCGCGTACTGGTGCGTGTCGACTTCAACGTGCCCCTCGACGACGCGGGCAACGTCTCCAACGACCGCCGCATCACCGGGGCCCTGCCCACGCTCAAGTTCCTGCTCGACGCCGGGGCCAGCCTCATCGTCATGAGCCACCTGGGTGATCCCAAAGGAGGCGCCAGGGAGAACCCCACGCTGACCATGACCAGGGTCGCCGAACGCCTCGGCAAACATCTCGGCAAGCCCGTACAAAAAACCGACGAGGTGGCGGGGCCGGCCGTCGAGAAACTCGCCGCCGCGCTCGAGCCGGGCGACGTCCTCGTTCTCGAAAACCTCCGCTTCGATCCGGGCGAAAAGAAGAACAGCGACGAGCTGGCCAGGAAGCTGGCCGCGCTGGCCAACGTCTATGTCAATGACGCATTCGGCACCTGCCACCGCAAGCACGCCTCGATGGTGGCCGTGCCCGCGGCCATGAAGGGCAAGCCCCGCGCCGTCGGCTTCCTGGTCGGCAAGGAACTCGACATCATCGGCAACCTGCTGGGCGCGCCGGCGAAGCCGATGGTCGGCATCATGGGCGGGGCCAAGGTCTCCGACAAGATCGAGTTCATCAAGAGCATGCTGTCACGCGTCGATCAGCTGCTGGTCGGCGGGGCCATGACCTACACCTTCCTGGCGGCCCAGGGCGTGAAGATCGGCAACTCGCGCTGCGAGAAAGACAAGCTCGACGTGGCCAGGGAGCTGCTCCAGTTCGGCGGGGCCAAGATCGTGCTGCCCGTCGATCATCTCATTGCCGACAAGGTCGATGCCGCCGCCCAGACCAAGGTGGTGGAAGGAGAGATCCCGGAGGGCTGGTTTGGACTGGATATCGGCCCGAAGACGATTGCCCGCTACCAGGACGCGATCAAGCAGGCGAAGACCGTGGTGTGGAATGGCCCGGTGGGCAAGTTCGAGGACGAACCCTTCAGCAAGGGGACCAGGGCAATCGCCGCGGCGATGGCAGCTTGCCCGGGAGTCACGGTGATCGGCGGCGGCGAGACGGCGGAGGCCGTGGAATTGTTTGGCCTCGACGACAAGATGACGCACGTGTCGACCGGCGGCGGCGCTTTCCTCGACTATGTGGCCGGTTCGTCATTCCCTGCTCTCGCCGAAATTGACGACCGCTAGCCGCCGCTCACCGGCGGCAGCAGGGCCACTTCCGCGCCCTGGGGTACTTCCTGCCCGTCCTCGGCGAACTCGTCGTTCACCGCGAGGGCCGAGCGGCTCAGCAGGGCTGCCAGCGCTGGACACTTCTCGGCCAGTTTCACGCGCAGTGCCGCCACGTTGGCGTCGTCGGCCAGGTCGACGCTGACGGCATCGCTGCCCGCCAGGTCGCGGGCACGGGCGAACAGGCGGACGCTGATCTTCTTCATAACACCAGCCCTCGGATGGGCCGCTCGAGCCGGCGGCGCAGCTCTGGCATCAGC
>JBFWSD010000075.1:0-12040 GCA_050248575.1 Gemmataceae bacterium | reverse complement strand
GTTCACATAGAGGAGTTGCTCGGCCTGGCGGCGCGCCTTCGTGGCAGCCTCGGCACGGTCGCTGGCTTTTCGGGCCAGGTCGTCGGCACGGATTGCTTGCTGGTTGGCGGTGAGCGCGTTCTGGTCGGCGCGCCGGGCCTCGGCGCGGGCGTCGAACATCAAGATCATCGACGCGGTGATGCCAAGTAGCAGCGTCGCCGCAATGGCCGCGAGCAAGCCAGCCACCAGGCGGTGACGATGGGCCCAGCGCATGCTGCGTTCCAGCAAGCCGATGGGCCGGGCCATGATCGGCTGCCCGGCCCGGAAGCGGGCCAACTCCTTCGCCACTGCCCGCGCCGACTGGTAACGCCGCGCGGGCGACTTTTCGAGGCAAGTCAAGCAGATCGTCTCCAGGTCGCGCGGCACACCGGGCTGCAAGCTGCGCGGCGACAGCGGCTCGCGCGAGCGCACCTGTTCCAGCGTTTCCAGCAAGGTGGGCGCCTGAAAAGGCGGGCGGCCCGTGAGCAGTTCATAGAGAATGGCCCCCAGGGCATAGATGTCGACTCCCGGGCCGGTGGCGCGCGTCAGCCCTTCGGCTTGCTCGGGCGCCATGTAGCTCGGCGTGCCGATGATCGCCCCCGTGCGCGTCTTGCCCTGGTCGTCGTCGAGCCGCTTGGCCAGCCCGAAATCGCTGATCTTCACGTCAAACTCTTCGAGCACGTTTAACGCCGGCGCGTTACCGGCCAGATCGCGCGTGGCCACCTCGACGCCGCGCTGCTCCGCGTCTCGGCCGGCGCGGTGGCGCAGTAACACATTGACCGGCTTCAAGTCGCGATGGAGCACGCCCTGCTCGTGGGCATGTTGCACCGCGCCCGCCAGGCACTCGACCAGGGCGGCGGCATTGTCGGCAGATACGGGCTGCCCGTGCAGGTGATCCGCGAGATTGCCCGCGCTCATGTACTCCATCGAGAAGTAGGGCACGCCGTCTACCTCGCCGACATCGTGGACCTCGATGATGCTGCGATGATGTAGGCGGGCCGCCGACTCCGCCTCGGTGCGGAAACGAGCCCGGTCCTCCTTACTCAACCGCGTGCCTGCGATGACCTTCAACGCAACCAGGCGATCCAGGCTGCGCTGACGGGCAAGATAAACCACACCCATGCCGCCATGGCCCAGCTCGGTTTCGATGTCGTAGCCGCCCAGCTGTTGCGGCATCAATGTCGTTGCTACCGCGGGCGCTGCAGTCGTTCCACCCGGGCTGGCGTAGGCAAGCTTCAGCAACCGCAAGCAGCTCTTGATTCCTTCGAGTTCGGCCCGCTCGCCAGCATCGGCGACACCGGCCAGGTCCGGGTCGAGGCCGACTTCGAGGGCAGCATCGATGGCCTCCACGGCCTGCTCGAAGCGATCGTCCGAAGAATCCTGCCCGAAGTCAGGCGTATCGTTCATGGCGATTCTCCCATTTCTTGCTTGAGGCGTTGCAGCGCTCGCGCCCACAGCTTGCGGGCCGCCTCGGCCGAGCGTTCCAGGGCCGCCCCGATGTCCGCGAACGACTTCTTCTCTTCCTCGCGCAGGCGAAGCACCAGGCGATACTCGTCCGGGAGCCGGGCAAGAGCAGCTTCGAGCGCGGCGGCCTGTTCGCGCGTGATGGCCTTGCTGCTGGGCGAAGGCGTGGCCAGCACCGGATCGAGGGCGGCCGGCGCCGCGGCCAGCGGCACCTCGCGATCCACCTGACGCTTGGACCGCCGGTACTGGCGGGCAAAGTTCGTCAAGTTGTGCATCAGGATGGCCTTGAGCCAGCCGCGCAGCTCTTCGATGGTGTTGCCGTCGAACTGCCCGATGTCGCGCTGCGCCTCGAGAAAGGTCTGCTGCACGAGATCGGAAGCGCCCGCCTTGGCGCGCAGATCGGGGGCCAGGCCGGCCTGGGCCAGGCGCACCAGCTCGTCGCGCAACACATCCAGGAGGCGGCCCAGTGCCTCTCTCGAACCGCTTCGCGCGGCCAGCACCAGCTCGACCGGGATGCTTGCCTGGCCGTCTTCTGCGGGTGCTTCAGCCATTTCGCTCACTCCTCTGGCACCATCGGGCGTCGAACCGGACGCGCTGCGACGACGATTTGTCGATTCTGCCCGCCACCGGGTCGCCCGGCAAGGATCCGAAAGAAAATCGGCGCAGCCGCGTCCGCTTTTCCAGAACACGGTGCCAGAGGGCGGGAAGGTCATGCACCCATCAAACGAGGTGACGCCGTCATGTACGAACTGGAACCTGCTGCAGCATTGCTGGCCACCATGCGCTCGTCATGCGGGGCGGAACGAGACCGCGCGTTCACGGAGCTACTGCACGCCTGGGAGCCGACGGTCGGCTTCATGGCGCGGCGCTACGCGCCGGGTAGCGCCGACATTCCCGATTACGAACAGATTGCCCGCCTGGCGATGCTACGTGCCGTCGAACGCTATCGCGCAGGCAACGGCAACAGCTTCGAACGCTTTGCCCGCAAGGTGCTCCGCAATGCCCTCCTTGACGAACGGCTGCGCTCGCAACGGCGGGCTCGTCGTCTGGCATACTTCGAAACGTTGCCCGTCGAACCGGCCACCGATGTCCATCCCGCTGCGGAAATCCTGCGTGAGGAAGCGAGCACTGCGGTTCGTCGCGAGTTACTGCACTGGAGTCAACGGCTGCAAGAGGTGGTCGATCTGCTCTACCGGCAGGGGCACAAACCTATCGAGGTGGCCCGGTTGATCGGCCGAACGCCCGCCCGGGTGAGTCAGCTCATCAAGCGGATTCGCACGCTGGGCCGCAAGTCTCTTGCCCCGCTTTGCGAATAACGCAGGTCGTTGCCAGTCTGCCCAGTTTGGCGAGCTGACGGGCTCCACACCCGTAGCAGAAAATGCCGACTCCTCCAGAGCTCAGTACTCATATCTGCCAACCAGTGGCCCGACGGTCCCACCTTGACCGAGCCACGCGGCATCGCTATAGGTTGCCCCTCTTTGGTCCTGTCCCATCATCGGGGGAAGAGCGCATGCATGCTGCGATCGGGTTGATGCTGCTGGTGCCGATGGCCGATCCCGAACTGCGGAACGCCGATCCGGCTCAGCTCTGCGAAGTGCTCGCGGATCGGCAGAACCCGCGCCAGCAAAGTCAGGCTGCGCTTCTCCTGGTTCAGCATCGCGCTCCCGAGGCGGAAGAAGCCGTGCGCCGCGGGCTGCGCCAGACCGAGTCTCCAGAAGTTTTCCTGGCCCTGTGTTCCGCGGTCCGGCTCAGTCGCGACAAGCGATTTGTCGATGAGCTCTTCGAAGCTTTGGCCAGCGGGCAACCCGCGGTGCGCCAGGAAGCGGGCGACACGCTCGCGGCCCAGGCGGATGCGGCCATCGACGAGCGGCTGCGCGCTTTGGCCGCCGACAACAACCTCGACATTGGCACACGCCAGTCGGCCATTGCCGCTCTGGGACGGAGCGGGCGCAAGTCAGCGGCTGTGGTGTTGCTCGAGGTGCTGGCCCACGATCAACAAGAACTGCGCCAGGCGGCCCGCGATGCCCTCACGGAACTCACCGGCCAGGATTGCGGCGGCGATATCTGCTGCTGGCGGGCCTGGTGGCAGGGACATCGCCACATCAGCGAACAGCAATGGACCGAAGAACGGCTCGCCTATCGTGCCAGCCGGGCCCGCCGCCTGGCGGGCGAGCTCGAACGTGCCCGCGCCCAGATCGTTCAGCTTCATCAGCAGCTGCATAGCCGCTTGACCGCCGCCGACCGCCTGGGCCACGTGCAATCGCTGGCCGATCATGAGGATGCGGCCGTCCGTGCCCTGGCAGTGAACTGGAGTGTGGAGCTGTTGAGCAGCGCCGACGCCGTCGGGCAGCGCGTGCTGGCTGACATCTTGCTTCGCTTCAGCCGCGACAGTGCCGTCGAGGTGCAGCGGGCCGCAGTGCTGGCGCTTGGTCGCGTGGCGGACCCGCGCGCCTTCGATCGACTCGGGCAGCTGATGCGCGATGGCGCCGCCCCCGTGCGCGCCGCGGCCGCCCGCTCGCTCACCCAGCAAGCCAAGCTGAGCAAGCCTGCCGAGGCGCCCGCGGAGGGCCGCAAGCGGCAAAAGCAAGTGGTGGCCGCCCTGCATCGCGCCCTGGGCGATCCGGCCCTGGAAGTCGTGGTCGAAGCGGCCGAAGACCTGGGCAGCCTGGGCTGCCCGGAAGCGGTGCCTGTGCTTGCCTCGCTCTTGCATCACCCTTCCGAGCCAGTGCGGCAGACGGCGGCCCGTGCTCTCGAGCGCGTGGCGGATCCGGCCGTCCTCGACGATGTACTGTCGGGGCTCGACAACGCCGACGTTACCATTCGCTTCAGCCTGGTGGGGGCCATTGGCCACGCCCTGGCTGAAGGAAACAACATGGATGCAGCCCAGCGGGCACGCGTGCTGAGCCGGCTGGAAACGGTTTTGCAGCGCGACGCCGATCCGGGTGTGCGCAGCCGCGCCGCCACCGTACTGGGAACGCACGCCACGGCTGATGCGCTGCCGATCCTGTGGAAACGAATGCAGGCCACGGAAGACCCGCGCGTGCAAGACAAGGCCTGGGCAGCAGTCATCGAGATCGTGGCCCGTGCTGCCAGCTTCGAAACTCTTCAGCAATGGGAAACGAGATTGATCGAGGCCAAGCAGGGCACGCGGCGGCTGGAATTGCTCACCAGCGTCCTGGACAGCTGGAAGAAGCTGCCCACGGCGAAGTTGTTGATTCCGCCGGCCACCGAGGCACTCGTGCAGGCCCAGCTCGATGAGGGCAAATGGGCCGCCGCCTTTCCCAACGTCCGCGATCTGCTCAAGCAGCCCGGCACCGATGCCGACGTGCGCAAGCGGCTGCGCTGGCTGCTGGCCGTTGGCGATCTGGCCTTGAAAGAAGGCAACAAGGCCGAAGTGCGCCGCGTGGTGCAAGAGGCTCAACCGTTCCTGCCACGTGCCCGCGAGCTGGCGGGCGACTTTGAACGCCTCGAGCAAGCCGCTCCCATTTGAAGCCTGGCAACGCATCGTTCATAATGATGGTCGCAAGCGAACCGGTCTGTGTGAAGCGCTGTCGTCTGTAGGCGACTTCCCGCTCGCACCGAGGACACCCGCATGAGCGAACCATCGAGCGACCTCGAATCCGATCCGCGTTTTCCCAGCGGCCCCTGGACCGGTTTCTTCTTGCAGAAGGAATGGCCCGGGCGGCATATGATGGAAATGCAACTCACCTTCAAGGAGGGCAGCTTCACGGGCGAGGGCCGCGACGCCATCGGCCCGTTTCGCATGCGCGGCCGCTATTCCAGCGTCGACGGCACCTGCTACTGGACCAAGCGCTACCTCGGGCGTCACGACGTCTTCTACAAGGGGTACAACGAGGGCAAAGGCATCTGGGGCGTGTGGCAGATCGGCACTTCGATGCGCGGCGGCTTCCACATCTGGCCCGAGGGTATGCCCGATCCCACCCAGCCCACGCTGCACGCAGCCGCCGAGCCGCCGATCGAGTTCGACAATCTCTTCGATGAATCCCCGGAAGAGGTGCCCATCCGCATCAATCGCTGAGCCGCGATCCTTTACCGCGTTCCCACGCCACTACCTGCCAACCATGGCTTGACCGACACGGCCCCCGGATAGTCGATCCACGGCATGATGCTCGCGACGACATTGTCCATGACGGTGTGACCGCCGACGATTTGATGCAGTTGCTCCGCGGACAGCTCACCTACAACCACAGCTTTGGTCGGGTTGTCTTGTTGGTATGACATGATGCACTCCTTGGTGCGGTGTGTTAGTTCTTCTGCTATTTCTACGACACCCACCAGGCCATCGTTCGACATGAATTCAGTTCGCTGCCCGAAACTCGACCCGACGCGCCTAGCACATTTTTTCGGCAAAATTGGAAAAATCTTCCCATTCCGCAAATTTTGAATAAACTACTCCATCGCCCGGTCCATCGCTTGAGGTCGGAGGGATAGGAACCCGAACGACCTGAGGGAACGTAGATTCGCACCAAGGGAATGGGGTCCAACATGATTCAGCCGCTATTGCGCCGTAAGGCCATGCCTGACAGGCACTTGAAGATTGGAATCCTCTCCAGTTGCGGGCAGAAGCCCGGAGTGCCCACCCCAGCTGTTCGATGATCTGACCAGGACTGCCGTGACCGCCCCAACACAGGCGTTCAGGGATCGGAGTCTTATTGTTTACGATGTAAAAATAGGTAGATTGCGAGTTTGTGGAGTTTTGTGAAATTCAGATAGTGTGCAAAGTTTCCGACGAGTTCGCCTTCCTGCTCTTCATCAAGGAGGTCTCATGTTCGAGCTCTTGGTAGCTCTCGCCAGCATTGGAGCAGCTCTTTCCGAGGCTCAGGTCTGGCACAGCGACTATGCCTCCGCCCAGGAAAAGGCCATCCAGTCGCACAAGCCCCTTGCCGTGGTTTTTGGTAGCGGCAAGCACGGTTGGAGGAAGCTCAGCCGCGACGGCGATGCCGAAGGGCAGATTGCCCGCCGGTTCGCCAGCGAGTATGTCTGCCTCTACGTCGACATCAGCACCGAGTCGGGCAGCAAGCTGGCCCGCTCTTTCCAGATCCACGATGATCTCGGCATCGTCATCAGCAACCGCAAGGGCGACCTGCAAGCCTTCCGCCACGAGGGTGAGCTTTCCGATGCTGCCCTCAACCGCTACCTGAAGCGCTTTGCCGACCCCGATCTGCAGGTCACGACCACGCTGACCAATCCGGGGGACGAAGAAAGGTTGCAGCCTTACCCGACGCGGCCCGTTCAGCCTGCCGCGAACTACTGCCCTACCTGAAGATGATCTCGAGCGGGCCCAGGTTGGGCCCGCATTGCTTTCGCTCTTGATCTGCCGCTGAGGGGGGCTCCGTTGGAGCCCCATTACTGTCTTGTCTTGTCTTGGTGAACCCGTTGTTCTTGATGAAGGAGAATCCGATGTACGCACTGATCGTGGCCATGGCCAGCGTTGGCGCTCCCGCCGACGCCCAGGTATGGCAAACCAGCTACGCCACCGCCCAGCAGCAGGCCATCCAGGCCCGCAAGCCTCTGGTCGTTGTCTTCGGCGCGGGCAACGAGGGCTGGAAGAAGCTCAATCGCGATGGCGATCCCGCCGGCAACATCGCCGACACCTTCGCGACCGAGTACGTCTGCCTCTACGTGGACACCGCCACCGAGGCCGGCAAGAAGCTGGCGCAGCAATTCCAGATCAACAACCTGGGCATCGTCATCAGCAATCGCGCCGGCGATCTGCAGGCCTTCCGTCATGAAGGCGACCTGTCGCGCGCCGCGCTCGACCGCTACCTGAAGCGCTTTGCCGATCCGGACCTCGTGGTCACCACCACGGTGACGAACCCGGGGGACGAGGAGCACAAGAGCTTCTACCAGGGTGCGCCCGCCGGATACTGCCCGTCTTGCCAGCGTCGCTGAGTCCAGGGGCCAGCGGCAACTTGACGGCCGTGATTCGCCGTGTGCGGATCGCGGCCGTTTGGCTTTCGCATTGCAATTCCTGGCGCATCCCTTATGATCCGCCCCCACTGAAGGAGGCGAAGGATGCCGCGACCCACGCGCTCGACTTGCCCGTCCCGTCTGCCCGGTTTCACGTGACTGTTCCCATCTTGAACGGCGTGCCCGTTGTTTCCCAGACTCGCTGTCTTGCTGCGTGAGCGCATTGCCACGCGCCACCTTTGCCGCTATGGACTCCCCATCTCCCTCATGGAAGAGGACCCTTCATGTTCGCGTTGTCCCCGCTTCGCTTGCTGGCCCCGGTTGTGTTGTTGACGGTTTCGTTGCCTGTCGGCGCTGCCGAGGTGCAATGGCGACACGACTACGACCAGGCCCGCCGTGAGGCACGGGCATTGAACCGCCCCTTGCTGGTCGACATCGGCACCGAGGCCTGCTATTGGTGCAAGCGCCTCGACATGTCTACCTTTCGCGACGAGGCGGTGATCAAGACCCTCAACGAGCAGTTCATCCCGGTGAAGCTGGACGGCGACCGCCATCCGAAACTGGTCAAGGCGCTGGGCATCGACAGCTATCCCACGCTGGTGTTCGCGGCCTGTGCGGGCCACATCTTCGAGATCCATCCGGGCTACCTCGACGCCAAGAAGCTGCTCGAGAAGCTCGCCGCCGCGACCGCGAGCGCAGCACCGAAGGGTACGGCAACGTCGCCGCAGAGTCTGCTCACTTCGACCGGCGAACTGAAGGCAGTCAAGTACGAGGAGTTGACGGCCCTGGTGCGCAGCCAGCGGGGCAAGGTCGTGGTGGTCGGCATCTGGGGGCAAAGCGGGCAGGACACGGTGGCCCTGCTCGGGCAACTGCACCAACGTTACGCTGGGGCAGGACTGGTGTGCCTGTCGGTGAACGTCGATCCTGTCGCGCGCCGCCCGGAACTGATACACTTCCTCTCAGACAAACGTATGCCGTTTGCGCACATGCAGCTCGACGAGGAACGCACGGTGTGGCAGGAACGCTGGTCGCTCGCGGCAGCGCCCGCACTCTATGTGTTCACTTCCGACGGCAAGCTGGCCTGCCGCTTCACGCATGAAGACGGCTTTGGCCTGCCCGAGGTCGAGCGACACGTGCAGCGACTGGTCGCTCCGCAACATTGAGCTGACCCAAGACGAATCGTGACGTGATGAACACCATGAAGATTGGCCTACGGCTGGAGTCGCTCGATTTGCCGCTGCGGCGTGCCGTCGATGAGGCAGCGCGACTCGGCGTCGCCGGCATCCAGGTCGATGCCGTGGGCGACCTCTCTCCCAAGCAACTTTCCCAGACGGGCCGCCGCGAGTTCCGCACGCTCCTGTCGGCGCGAAACCTCTCCCTGGCCGCGCTGGGCTGCCCGCTGCGGCGCGGCCTCGATGCGGCCGAGAATCAGCAAGCCCGCCTCGAACACGTGCAGAACGTGATGGCCCTCGCCTTTGAGCTTGGCGCCCGGGTGGTGATCGTGCCGCCGGGCCGACTCCCCTTGGAAGGGCAGCCCGACCCGCTGCGCGAACCGCTCCTCGCGCTTGGCCAGCATGGCGATCGCATCGGTTGTACGCTGGCCTGCGAGACCGGGCTGGAAGCCGGCGACGTACTGGCCGCCTACCTCGCCCGCTTCGACACGGGCAGCCTCGCCGCCAATTTCGATCCGGGCAACCTCGTCGTGCACGGCTTCAACCCGTACCAGAGCGTCGCTGCCCTGGGTCGTTTCATCGCCCAGGTGCACGCACGCGACGCGCGCGGCGCCAGTCCCAGCCGGGCTGCCCGCGAGGTGCCCCTTGGCGCGGGCGACATCAACTGGCTCGACTTCTTCGATGCCCTGCGCGAACAGGAATACCAGAAATGGGTCGTGGTGGTGCGCGACGACAGCAACAACCGCCACGCCGAGGTGGCCCACGGCGTCGAGTTCCTGCGCCGCTTCATTGCCTGATGGCGAGGTGAGAGAACCATGAGCTGGCAACGTGTTTCCATCGTCGATTCACACACGGGGGGCGAGCCGACCCGCGTGGTGGTGGCGGGCGGCCCGGATCTCGGCGCGGCCAGCCTGCGCGAGCGCCGCGAGCTCTTTCGCAGCCGCCACGACACGTTCCGCTCGGCCGTGGTCAACGAGCCGCGCGGCTCCGACGTGCTGGTGGGAGCACTCTTGTGCAAGCCCGTCGATGCCAGCTGTGCCGCGGGCGTGATCTTCTTCAACAACGTCGGCGTGCTCAACATGTGCGGGCACGGCACCATCGGGCTGGGCGTCACGCTGGCCCATCTGGGCCGCATCCAGCCGGGCCGCCATCGCCTGGAAACCCCCGTCGGCGAGGTGTCCATCACCCTCGAAGACGCTCATCACGTCTGCATCGACAATGTCGCCAGCTACCGGCTGGCCAAGCAGGTGCCGGTCGACGTGCCCGGGCTGGGCGTGTTCCGCGGCGATATTGCCTGGGGCGGCAACTGGTTCTTCCTCGTCTACGAACACCAGGAAACACTCACGCTGGCCAACCTCGACCGCCTCAACGACGTGTCGCGCCGCATCAAGCAAGCGCTGATCGATCAAAAGATCACCGGGGCCGAGGGGGCCGAGATCGATCATGTCGAGCTGTTCGGCCCGCCCACGGTGGCAGGAGCGCAGAGCCGAAACTTTGTTCTTTGCCCGGGCGGCGCTTACGATCGTTCCCCCTGCGGCACGGGCACCAGCGCCAAGCTGGCCTGCCTGGTGGCCGACGGCAAGCTCGCCGAGGGTGAAACGTATGTGCAAGAGAGCATCATCGGCAGCGTCTTCGAAGGTTCGGTGCGCATCGTCAATGGCGAGGTGCGGCCCCGCATTCGCGGCGCGGCCTACATCACCGCCGAGACCACGCTTCTCCTCGACCCCAAGGACCCCTTCGTGATGGGAATCCGCGCCTGAGTCTGATCATGGACCAGACCGTTTCCAGGCGGTACAGTGGTCTTCGCTTCCGATGCCAACCCCGGTGGAATCATCAACCTGCGGAGGCCCCTATGACCTGGCGCTGTCGCTTTCTGGTCCTAGTGCTGTTGCCCGGGCTCTTGGCGAGCTCGCTGCGTGCCGAGAGTCTGCCCGCCGTCGATCAGTACGGCGAGCGCGTGGTCATCAAGAAAGACATCCCGTTCAGCAAGGAGGGCCAGCCCCAGCAAAAACTGGACCTGTACTTGCCCAGAGGCGACGGGCCGTTTCCGCTGGTGGTCTGCTGGTTCGGCGGCGGTTTCACGGGCGGCAAGAAAGACAGTATGGCGCGAGTATGTGCCTTCCTGGCCGACAAGGGACTCGCCGCCGCCGCACCGGGCTACTACCTCGCCAACCCGAAAGAGGACAAGCCCGGCTGGCCGCAGAACGTGAACGATGCCAAGTGTGCGGTCCGCTTCTTGAAAGCCAACGCCAAGATGTATCATCTCGACCCGGATCGCTTCGCCGGCCTCGGGCACAGTTCGGGCGCCTACCTGGCGCTGATGACCGGGCTGACGCCTGGACTCAAGGATCTGGAGGGCAAGGGCGGCTGGGCTGAAGCCTCGAGCAGCCTGGCGGCAATCGTCAATATTGCCGGCGTTTGCGACCGGCGCGCCGGACTTGGCACGGGCACGCAGAGCCTGCTTGGCAAAGGCTACCAGGACAAGCCTGAGCTGCGCAAGCTCGCTTCGCCCGTCGTGCATATCACCAAGAGCAGCCCGCCGGTCTACACGCTGCACGGCGAAGAAGACAAGACGGTGCTGCCCGACAGTGCCCGTCAGCTGGATGCGGCCCTCAAGGTTGCGGGCGTGGAACATGAACTGCAGCTCATGCCCAAGCTGGGCCACAACCCGATCGCTGTCGAGACCATGACGCCGCTGGCCGCCTGGCTGGCCGCGAAATTGCAGAAGGAAGTTGAGCAGCTTCCGGTGAACACCTGGATCGAGGTCAAGCCGGAGTTTCAGCTGCCCGCGACGCCCAGGGACGCCCGCTGGCTCACCGGCGACGGTTTCAGCGACAGCGTCTACCGCTCGAAGACCGGTACCATCCTGATTCGTACCGGCATCGATTCCAAGGAAGTCGGCTATTCGCCCGGCTTCTACACGAACACCACGGTGGAATGGGACCTGAAGACCGACAAGGCCAGGGTGCTGGAGATCAGCAACTGGGGCGGCGGCTCGTACACCCCGGGCAGACTGCTGCCCGCGTTCAAGGAGCAAGTGACGCCCATGCCCAGGCACACCTACGACGGCATCTGCTATGTCGAGGACGAAGACGCCGTCTACATGATGCTTGGCGCGCACGGCCGCAGTTTTCGCAAGGACTTCGACGACGCCACGAAGGAAGCATACAGCCAGGATGTGCAATCCACCTGGAAGCTCGACCTGGCCACGGGCCGCTGGACACGCATCCCGGAATCGGTGCGCAAGCACTGGAACGAGAACGCCTGCTCCCCCTACGAATCGCACCTCCAGCACTGGCGCGCGGGCAACAAACTCCTCTTCCTCAATGACCGGGCCAACCACGCCGCCGAGTTCGACCTGAAGACACAGAAATGGGAAAAGGTGGAAACGAAGAACGAAACGCCGATGTCGCTGTACAACGCCCGCTCCACCTGGAACAGCAAGCGGGACCTTT
>JBFWSD010000074.1:0-12052 GCA_050248575.1 Gemmataceae bacterium | reverse complement strand
TGAGGTGCCAACAACCGTTCACCGCTGACTCGTACGCAGCTGGCAACCAATCCGCGGCTAGCATCGCCAGTGTCCAGCACACAGAGGCCATCATGCGCGCTCAGCCATCTGCCATGACGCTCGACGTAGATTGTGCGAGTCTGTCGACTCTGTCCAAGGCGCTGCGTGGCTGGGGAATCAGCAATCTGAACGGTTTGCAACCTAGTCAGGTCTTCCGCCCCAAGAATCTCCTGGTACTCGGCTTTCGCGATGACGTTCGGGAGTCGTTAGATCTGTGTCGCTTTCTGGCTGCTGCCGTGACCAATCCGAACCGGGGCAGTGTACGCGAAGGAGCACTGCCCCTGATCGTGCTGCTCGCAGCAGAACAGCAACATCTGATGCTGGCGGTCGGGGCACGCGAGTGCTTGATATTGCCGGTCCACCCAAGACAGATTCGCCGCCTGCTGGTCCGCGCCCTGCGTGAGCACCATGCAGGTACGCATACGCTCAACTTGCACCAGCCCGCGTGTCACGAACCGTGGCGGGACGTCGGCGGAGAGAGTTGAGGCAGAATCCCATTCCATGAGGAAACGGACATGCGAACCATCAAGAGCGGTGATCGAGTGTGCGTTCACTACGTGAAGCGTTTCGAGAAAGGGATGGTCACCTCATCCCGCAGGCAGGAACCGCTCGAGGTTGTCGTCGCCATGAAGCAACGTCGCCTGCCCGGGCTGGGTTCAGCCCTCGAAGGGCTGACGGAGGGGCAACATGTGCGCGTGGTCGTACCGGCCGACCTAGCTTACGGCTTGCCCCAGCCAGGACGTGTGCACGCCGTGGCGCGGTCGCGATTCCCAGCCGGCATTCCGCTGGTGCAGGGCCGTCTCGTGAAAATCCCAGGGCGTTCCGGACGCTTGCGTCCTGTGCGAATCATCGAGGTAGCCGACGATTTCGTCGTTGTGGACACCAATCACCCCTGGGCTGGTCAGTCCATGTCCCTGGAGGTCGAGGTCGTTTCCATTCAGTTCGACGAGAAATGAGGAAACATGGCATTGCGTATGCGCGTACATGATCGTGAACCCATTGCTCTTGCTCTGCGCCGGCTGAAGAAACTGCTGGAGCGATCCGGTCTCACCAAGGAGTTGCGGGCTCGCAAGCACTACGAAAAACCTTGCGAGGTCCGACGCCGTGCCAAGCTGCGCAAGCTGGCAGCGATTCGCAAGTCGCGAAATTCGAAGCCGTATCGATGATCGAAGCCAGGCGCAGATGGCACACGGTGCATCATGATGAAGACACAAGGCGAGATCGAAGCCGCTGTTTGTGAGGGTCTCACACGCTTTCAGCAGGAATACATGGGACGCGGTCCGAAGGACATTCACGCCCACCTGATTGGCGATTTGCTTGTCGTGCGCCTCGAAGGCGTGTTGACAGCTGCCGAGCAACAACTCGTCAAGTCTCAAGCCGAGAAGGGCCGCGACCTGCTCAAGCAAGTGCGTACCCACCTGATCGAAACCGCCCGGCCCGTACTTGAAGCCATGCTCGAAGACGCCACTCATGTCAAAGTGGTCAGTCTGCACCACGACATCAGTACCGCTACAGGAGAGGAGATTCTAGTTTTTTCCTTGGCTGGCTCGCCAATTTTCAGGGAAGGAAAAAAAGCGGTGAGTTCCCTTCAAACCCGAACTGGGCGACTACAAGAAAGTCATTTTCGAAGAAGTGAAAATACTTTTCCGGAGCGTTCGCCGGCGAGCAGCCACTTGCCATTCGGGTGGAAGCAAAGTCCCGACTGGACCTGGAAGCCAACAGGGTGGATTTCGCGCGAAGCTGAGCTGGTGGGATTGCCGCCGCGGCTTCCTCGAACATGCCGAGCTCAGTTTCGACCAGTCCCAGGAGCTGGCCCGCGAGCTGTTTGACCAGCATCCGCTCCGCATCCTGCACCTCCGGGGGGTACGCGGCTACGACTGGATCCTGAACTACCCACAACTCGGCCGGCTCTCCAAGCTGATCCTGGGCCCGATCAGCGGGCGGCTCACGGTCAAGCTAGCGCGGCAGCTGGCTCCTTTCTTGAAAGACATCGGCAGCTTGCAAATCTACACGCGCGGCGATGGCGCGCCGCAACGCATCCTCAAGGAGGCTCTGGGTGATCGCTTGCAGCTGTCGACTTGATATTTTCAGTGCTGGTGAAGCGGCAGCGGGCTGCGCTCGAGTTGCAGCACCGAGAGGGCCATGGCCGTGCTGAAAACGGGCCCAACCGAATTCGTGTTCCACGAGCCGTCGTCGCGCTGATCGCGAAGCAGAATGGGAAAGAGCTGATCCCGGTACGCGCTCCAGAGGCAGGGCTTTTTGCTGTCGGGAAGAAGTTCAGCAATGCGTTTGTCTCCCAGCTGGCAGAGGGCCGCGCCATAGTGATGCTCGGCGTACTCGTCGACCATGCTGCGTTGCTTGACGTTCACGGGCACGGCACGCTGACAGTAGACCAGCCATTTACGAACAATGGGGGCGTCGTGCTGGCCCGCTTCCACCAGACACGTGAGGGCCGCCGCCGTGAGTGGAGGCCGCTCGGAACCCGGTTGCGGACCGTTCTTCAATTGCCGCGAGCTATACACCACGCCGCCACGCTCCGTGGTTCCTTTCACCAGATACTCGACTCCCTTGTCGAGCGCCGTCCGCGGTACTGCGATCCCGGCGGTGCGAACGGCAATGAGGGCACGCAACTGGGTAATAGTGGCGCAGCCTTCGTCGTAGTCGCTCCCTTCGGCAGCCGCCACATAGCCCCAGCCGCCCTGCGAGGTCTGCGCCTTGACACTGAACTCGACCGCGCGGGCCAGCACTTTCTCGATCTGCTTGCGACGCGGCCCTTCAGCCTCACTGTCCAGAACCTGGGCCAGGAACAACATTGCGTAGCTGTGCGGAAAGATGTACCGGTTCCGTTCGCTCGCGTTGTCGCCGCCGATGTGGCCATCCTCGTGTTGCTGCGTCAGCAACCAGTCGACGCTGAGGCTCAGCTCTCTGGCGTAGGTGCCCTGGCTGGTCGTACTTCCTTCCATGAGCAATGCCAGCCCCGCCAGCGACGTGAGACTGCACGGATACTGGACGGGGTTGCCGCGGATTGGGCCCTGCACTTCGGTGATGTGGGCCCAGTAACCTGCATCTTGCTGCTGCTTGGCCAGCCAGGCCAGCCCGCGGGCCGTTGCCTTCTGCTCGGCGTTCGCCTCAGCTGCCGTTGCGACCGGGCCCCCACCTGTCAGGAGCAGCAATGTCAGTACGCCCGTTTTCATGGTCCTGTCCTCACCACTGATTCGCTCAGGACTTAGACGAACCAGGGCTGCCCGGACTCACCGACTTTCCTTCTTGTCTCCCACGGTGTGACTGACGCCGATGAGCGACCAGTCGTTGCCCGTCCCTTCGACCAGGTAAACCGTGCAGAGCTTGTCGGGGATGGCGGGCGCGAACTCGCCGCGGAAGGCACGGAGGGTGCCCTTCTTGCCCTTCTTGGTGCTGTCGCGCACCACTTCAACAACGTCGACTTCATCGCAGGGCTGCCTTGGCGTGGAAATCGTGCGGAGTCGCTTGCCGCGCACAATCAGCGTGGCCTTGGCGGCCAGCGCCTCGTCCACGGGCAGCTCTTTATCGGAAATCATGAACGCAACCGGCCTGGTCTCGATCGTGCCTTTCCAGAAGGGGAGTGGCCAGAACTTTTGCCCTGGCGGCTGGTCCAGATCGATCTTGATGGTGGCGCGGTAGAAACCGGGCCCGAGCCCGTCCAGCTTGACGGGATCCGGGCCGCCAAAGTGAAAAGTCACGCCGGGCGAAGTGCCAACGATGGCGATGGTGGTCAGCGCTTTGCCCGGCTCGATGGTGTGTGGCCCGTTCGAGGTGGGCGGCTTCCGCCAGCTGGCCGCCGCCTGGTATTCATTGCGGTGCAGATCCACGAAGGTGTACTTCCAGCCCTGGAACAGATCCGCCGGAAAGACGAGGTACGCCTTGTTGCTGACGTTCAAGAACTCGACGCGGAAAGTGGGCGGCTCGTTCCTGGCAAAGACGGCCTTCATCGGTGTGACCGAGACCGACAGCCCGTCCTTGACCGCGGGCTCGGACGGACGCGGCGCGGGCGCGATCTCCTTCGTCACCGTGAAGGCAGCCTCCTTGGTAATCAGCGCGCCCTTCCAGTAGGGCAGGGCGCCGGGTTCTTCTTCCGCGAGCGAGAGTTCGATCTTGATGCGGTAGTCGCCAGGCGGCAGCATCTCAAGGGAGGTTGCCCCCTCGGGGCCCACTCTTTCGAGCTTGAGGTCTTTGAGGAGAAGCTTGGCGAACGAGTTCAGCGACTTGCCGGGCTGCAACGTGTGCGGCCCTGCTGATTTCCACTGTGGCGGCGGCTTGAGGAATTGCGGTCGTTCGTCGGCGATGTAGGTTGTGCCCTGGCGATCGGTAAAGACAAACTTCCACAGTTCATGGACGTCGGCCGGGTAGATCTGGAACGGCTTGTTCGAGACGTTCTTGAACTCGACCTTGAAAGCGGGCGGCTCATCCAGGGCAAAGGCCGCCTTCACCGGCGTGACGGTGACCGACAGCCCGTCCTTGATGACGGGCTCGGAGGAACGCGGCTCGGGCCGGTTCATCGACTCGGGCACGGGCACATAGGCCAGCAACGCCGGCTCGGGAGTCCGGAACACTTCCTGCATTGCATAGCCCGCTGCCAGCGTCAACGAACCGGCAATCAAGAGAACCACCACGATCTTGAGCTTGGAAAAATGCATGGTGCGAAGAACTCCTTCTGCCAGGAGGCTCGCCTGCGTGCCCGCGGGCAGAGGCGCTCCGTTGAGGATCTCTCGAGTGGATTGGATCAAGTGCAGCGGCACGGCGGCGCGGGCAGCCTGCTCGCCAAGCAACGCGGGCAAGGTCGCGGCGGACACCGTGAGGCCGCGGCGGACCAGTCGTTCGCGAAGCAACTCGCGGCCCCGCGCCAGCCGCTTCGAGACCGAACCGCTGGGCATGTTCAACTCGTGGGCCGCTTCGACATGGGTCTTGCCTTGCAAGTCACAAAGGACCACGGGGGCGCGATAGCGCTCGGGCAACTTGCTCAGCTCGATGTCGAGAGCGGCCCGCAGCTCGTCGCGGTCGACAACGTCATGGTCTTCGGGCGCGGCGCGGGGCGGCGACTGCTGTTCGCGCTGGCGGCGTCGCGCGGCGAGGCTGCGCGCTTGCAGGGCCGTGCGCTGGGCAACCTCGTAGAGCCAGGCGGCCAGCGACGGCCTGCGTTCCAGGGAGGCAGCTTTGCGGGTGAGCACGATGAATGTCGCCTGGAAGGCGTCCTCGGCGTCGTGGGAATCGGGGAGCAACCGCTGACAGACGCTCCAGACCAGTGGCCCGTGGCGTTGCATGAGCGTGGCCAGTGCCGATTCGTCACGTCCGGAAACGTAGCGGTCGAGAAGCTGGCCGTCGCTGAAGTCGCCTGCCTGAGGCAAGCCGACCAGCCTTTCCACGTAACGCAGCACCGAACCGAGAGGACTGGCCATCAGCGGAAGATCCGGGAAGTTACCTGCCCCACCGGCCCGTCCGGCGAGGGCTTCCATCCATATTGCAACGAGAAGGGCGGGCAAATCCAAAAAAACTGAAAAACCAGTTCGCCCGCGGATCGACTGCGGAACTACGCAGCGCGGCGAAACCGCAACCAGGATTAATAGAGAAGCTCATTTTTTCCCTCGATTCCTGCTGGCGCGGCGAGCCGCGGCATTGGCTCGTGCTGCGGCGATCGTAGAATTGTCGATTCCGCTTGTTCTCGGACCTTATCATCATCGCGTTTGGTTGGGAGTCATCTTTTCCTCCAGTCAGTTGGCACGTGTCGCAGTCTCCGACCCGTGCGCTGACTGATTCTGGCTCACCTCTTACAATGACAAAAACGAACCTTCGCCCCTTTCAAGGACGACTCCATGAAGCAACGTCTCATGACCCCCGGGCCGACTCCCGTCCCCGAAGAAACACTCCTCGAACTGGCCCGGCCGGTGCCCCACCATCGCACGGCCGAGTTCCGGCAGACGCTGACGGAAGCTCTCGAGGACTTGAAGTACGTCTACCAGACGAAGCATCCGGTGGTGCCGCTGACGTGTTCGGGCACGGGGGGCATGGAGGCGGCCCTGGTCAACTGCGTGCCGCGGGGCAGCAAGGCCCTCTGCCTGATTGCGGGCCGTTTCGGCGCACGCTGGAAGAGCTTGTGTCAGGCCTTCGGCGTCGAGCCCATCGTCGTCGAAGTCCCCTACGGACAATCCGTGCAGCCCGCGCAGCTAGAGCAGGCACTGAAGCAGCATGGCGACGCAGCCGCCGTCTGTACCACGCTCAGCGAGACTTCGACGGGGGCAGCCCACAACATCGCTGCCTTCGGCAAGCTGGTCAAGGACACGCCGGCCGTCTTGCTGGTCGACGCCATCAGCGGGCTGGGGGCCATGGAGTTTCGCAATGACGACTGGCACGTCGATGTTTGCGTGACCGGATCGCAGAAAGCGTTGATGATGCCGCCCGGGCTGGCGTTCCTGACACTCAGCCCGAAGGCGTCGGAGAAGATCGATAAAAATGGGCAGCCCCCGACGTTCTATTTCGATCTGAAGAAGGCACGCGAAAAGGCCAAGACGCCCGACACGCCCTACACGCCGGCGCACACCCTGATTCGAGCCCTGCGCGTCAGTTTGGCGCGGATTCGCACGGAAGGAATCGAGAACCTGTGGGCGCGACAAGCGCGGACGGCGCGGGCAGCCCGCGCGGGAGTACAGGCCATGGGGCTCGAACTGTTCCCGGAACGGCCGGCTGACGGGCTGACCGTCGCCAAGGTGCCCGCCGGCATCGACGGCGCCGACTTGCTCATCCGCCTCGAAAAGAAATACGGCTACAAGGTCGCCGGCGGCCAGGACACCCTCAAAGGCAAGATTATTCGTCTCGCCCACATGGGCTACATCGACCATTTCGACATCATGGGCGCCCTGTCGGCGCTGGAGCTGGTCTTGCTCGACGTGGGCGTGAAGCTCGCGGCGGGCGCTGGCGTGGCAGCCGCGCAGCAGGAACTGGCCCGCACGCGCTAGCAGCCCGCAACACGATGTTCACCTTGGCGGGCCGGGAGCGCCACCTCGCTGCTCCTGGCTCAACTCATTACACGCCATGCACACAAGCGCGCAAGACTTCCAAAAACGGCCGACCGCGCGCGGCCAGATGCTCTTCCAGTCTTTCGGTGCAATCACAGCTCGAACAGGCCCAGGGGTCGCTGCCGTTCAGATCGCGGCAGCGTTGCCTGCCATGTGCATCTTGCACGCGGACCAGCTCGAAGTATTCCTCCCAGTAGGGCCGTTCTTCTTCGAGCGGTGTCGCGCAGTAGCAGATCTCCACCCAGCGCAGCTTGCCCTCTTCAACCAGGCGGGCTTCTTCCATGTTGCGCAAGTACTCGTCGCCCGCGACCGAACCGGCGCCGAGCTTGCCTGTCTCGATCGCACTAAGGAGGTCGGCCTCGCGGCCTGGCTTCACCCGGGCAGTCACCAGATAGCGCATGTTTGTCTCCAGTGGACGCGCAGCGAATGCAACTTCTTGATACTGCGTGACTGGCACTGGCATCAAGGCGAAACGATGTCGAGCACTGCGACGAAGCGTGTGTTGTCGTCGCCGATGAGCGCCCACGGGCCATCCGCGAGCTTGGCCCGCGCCTGCCGGGCAGGTTCAGCCGCAAGAGTCACGCGCAGACTGCCCTCCACGACTTGAACCACTTCGGCGGGCAAGGACAGGTCGAAAGCCCGACACCACTCTTCCCAACCGCGGCGGGCATCTTCGTCGCTTGTCTGGCGGTTGAGCTGGGGCAGCACCTCGGGCCAGGCTCCGTCGAGCTTGAAAGCTGGTGATCGGGTCAGTTGCCCGTTTTCCTTGAAGACCCGGCCTTCGAGCCGGCTTCTGTCTTCCGGCGCGGTGAGGAAAACGGGCAGCCACGCCGCGTGCACCACGGGAACACAGCGCGCTGCCTGGCCGGCAATCACAGACTTCACGTCGAGTGGGAAACCGTGCCGCTGTTTCCATTCGATGGATTGCCGCAGGCAGGCGTCCAGCAAAGCTGGCTCGAACATAGCATTCTCACCTGGCTCATGGCTCATGTCGGACAACGACAAGAAGTGCGCCGCTTGGCCGGGCCGCTCCACCAGGGAGAAGCTCCGGCGCGAACACTTTGCATATTGCCCCTGGCGCTGTGCTGCCTCGCCCAGCGGTGTGAGCGCAAACCCGCCATTCTCTACCGGGGCGATGAGATCGGCCGTGGCCAGCCGCTTCAGTATCTGAGAGAGCAGGTGCCTGCCAAGGTGCAGCCGGGCGTCAAGTTCTTCGAGGTTGCAGGGCTCGCCAGCAAAGGCGGCAAGCATGAGCTGTTCGAATCGGCCAAGGGGCACGAAGGCGTCGGTTTCGACAAGCACTTCCAGGTACACGATGCGGAGGTGGGCCAGCCAGGCGAGTTGGCAGGAGTGAGCGCAGGATTGACGGCACCAGCCGACCAGTGTGCGCGGATCAGGGAAGCACCGTTCAGCGGTCATGCATTTCCACAGGCGCGCAGGCAGAAAGCGCGCTGACAGGGGCCCTGTCCTTCAAGGTAACGCACGAGGTGGGCGATCAGCTCGCGCTCCTGATCGGCGGAGTGGCCATCGAGATGATCGACCGGCCCGGACCATTGACTGCGGCAGAAGAGGGTGCCGGGATCGCCAAAGAGGATGAGCTTCGATCGTGCCCGCGTCAACGCCAGGGCCAGGCTGCGTGGCCCGTCGCCGAATGCCACGGCTCGGCTGCGATGACTTCGCGTGAGGCTCAGCAAGACCAGGCCAGACTCGCGCTGACAGAAGGTCGAAGGTACGTCGATTTCGATGTCGAGACCACTGCCCTTGAGCGCCGCTGACTGGGCAACCAGACCGCGAATGAGCGCGGCCTGCGCCGGATAGAGGGCGATCACTGCCAGCTTCCGGCCCAGCTGGGCGCAGTGCTCGGGATCGCTGGCGATCTTCTCCAGCGTGCGGAGCACGGCCTGTGCTTCCACGTAATTCACGTAGCCGACGCCCGGCAGACCGTTGCGCAGGGCAGCCGGCAAGCGTTCATGGTTCTTCTGGTCGGCCAGGTCCAGTTCCAGCCCGGCCCCTTCCTTGTGCGGACGGGCCGGTCCATCGGTGTGCTTCTTGCGGCGATCCTTCGTGCGTGGCGGCTCGGCCAGCGGCATCACGCTGACAAACTCGACCTGCACGCCATTGGCCGCCAAGGTCGTGCCGTTGGCTGGGGCCCGGTATTCGCCCGCGAACAAGAGCTGTGACAGAAAACTCGCCAGCCCCGGATGCATGCGATGAGGTACATCGAGGCGGACGGTCCGGCCCAGATCGCGCAGGCCAAGCCGCTGGGCTACCCAGTCGGCGGCGCGGACCTGATCGAAGCTTGCGCCAAATTCGAGCCCCAGGGTTTCCCACTTCGTGCCGTTCTTGACCACACGGGCGTGGACATCGGTGGCCAACTCGACGGCAACCGTTTCACCTGCCGGCAGGTCGAGGGCGAAGCCCAGCTCACAGCCTCCGTTGTCACGCTGCGACCAGGTCATGCTCGGACTTGCCGGCGCCAGGGGCAACTCGTCCAGCTCGCGCTGAATATACTGCATCGCCTCGGCGATGCCGAGCGCCGTGGGGAACACCACCTCGGCCAGCACGGGCCGCTCACCCGGACGATCGAGGATACGCAGTTCGATATCGGCATGGTCCGCGACGTTTTCGCTCTCCAGGAAGCGCCGGTCTGCCTCGGCAACGTGGTACAGCCGACAGCTCAGGCGATCATTGTCCTCGTGCCACGAGTAGGGCAGCCGCCGCGGATCGGCGTGGAGACGTTGCCAGAGGCCGGCAAAAGAACCTGCTTCGGTCGATTGCCCTTTACCTGCCAGCTTCTCTGGCTCGCCGATGAGCACGAGGCGCCGACAGCCCCGCGCCACGTTGCGTAGCTGGTCGGACGTGAGCTGCTCTGCTTCTTGAACGACGCATAGATCAAAGACAGTCTCCGCCTGGGAGCTCGATGTGGACTTCAGGGTGGCCCCAATAAGATTGGCATAGGCAAGCCAGTGGCCGGGCAAGCGGACCCCTTCTTCCTCGATGCAGGCGAGCCACTGCCGCACAAACGTGCAATGCTGTTCGTCCTCTTCGCGCTGCCTGCTGACGATGCGTTCCAGCCCGAGGACTGCGTCGGTGCATGGCTCCGCTGGCTTGCCGTTCGAGAGCGCAGCGCGGCGATAGAGCTCATCCCATTCGCGGCGGAGAACCGCGATCTGCTCTTCGTGAGGTGACTTTGGCGCCGGCTCGGTACAGGTGGCAACGCTGCTCTGCTCTGTCTCCAGCAAACGCTGTTCTTCGCCCAGGAGCTGGTCGAGTTCGCGGCGAGTCAGGTCACAGGCGCTTTCGAGCTGCACGCTTTCCTCGGGCAATCCGGGGGTGAAGGTCGCCCGCCACCACGAGAGGGTCCACCACTGCTTGCTGGCACGTGCCTGGCTCAGCTTGTTCAGGTCATCGAGACGCTGATGCAAATCGGCGAGGCGTTCACGTGTCTCGGCGGTGCGGCTGCGCAAGTGGGCCAGTGCCGTTGCGCCCGCGCCGACCTCTCTCTCGGCAACTTCGTGACTGCCATTGCCATTACGTGCCGCGGGCTGCTGCAACCTAGCAAGCTGATCGGCCAGTTCCTGCAGACGGGCAACATGGCGCGAACGCTCCTTGCCCTCTTGGCAACGCACCTCCACAGCAGCGAGATCTTGTTTGGCTTGCGTGCGGGCGTCCTCAGCGATCTGACGAAAACGCTGTTCGAGCCGTACATTGCGTGTCCGCGCCCGTTCATCCTCCGCACTCTCGGGCAGGCAATACGGCAAGACCTCCGGGCCCCCCTCGATCGCATCCAGCACGCGTTCAACGGCATTCTTGGTGGCTGAGAGGAGCAGAACACGTTCGCCACGCCGACAAGCCTGCTGCACGAGTTCGGCGGCGACACGCGACTTGCCCGTGCCCGGCAAACCCTGGATGAGACAAAGATCTGGCGTCGACAGCCCTTTGGCCACGGCCTCGCGCTGCCACGCATCGAGAGATGGATCGAGCGGGTTTAGCTGGATTGGTGTGGAGAGAGGCTGACGCTCGGCAAGCTCGGGATGTTCGATGACCTGCCAGGCTAGCTGCCCCGGCAACTGGTGAGCGAAGAGACAACCTTGCTTGTTGGCAAGGCTGAGCAAGTCGCAGCGCTCGGCCGCGCTGGCACGTTCGCACACCTGTTCCCACAATGACGGCACGGCGGACGCTGGCCGGCTTCCCAGCTCGGATGGCTCTAGCGCCGCTCGCCGCTCCTGTTGCATCGTTGCACGACCTCAACGGGATACAAAGTCCCGCTCTTCCTCGCTATCCCTGTGCCTCTTTCTGATTCCCTTCGGCTCGTAATGGTGGATGGAGATTGCGAATCGAAGCTGGCGTGTGACTGGAACTCCGCGGGAAGGTGCTGCTCTCCGGGTCAGGACCCATGGTTTCGACGAGTCGCGACGCAACCCTGTTCTCGGCACCCGCCGTAGTATAGACGGTCCTGGCGCTACAAGCTATCCATCTGTCTAAATTTCTTGAAGCTCAAGTTGCCCAGGGCTCCGGGGCCAAAGGGTTACAGATCGGTTATGTCGGCTTACCGAAACCTCTCAGTTTTCCTCATTTACGCCCGCTACGCTAATGGAGACTTTACCGACCACGCGCACCACTGGCAACAACGGCGTCAACGATTGTATCTCGTGCCAGCTATGATCCGAAATCTTGAGGTGGCTGGCTCCCACGTAACCGCGCCCCAGAGTGGCGTCGATGGGCAGCCACTGCCCGTCCACCCAGACTTCGGTCCACATGTGGAAGCCCATGGTGGGCCCGGCTGCGGCATCCACGTAGACCAGACCGATCGCCGTCCGCGACGGCACGCCGGCAGCCCGGCACATGGCGGCTGTCAGCATGGCATGCTCGGTGCAGTCCCCTTCCAGCGACTTGGCCACGTGATCCGCGGTCGCGAACGCCTCCGTGAAGTTCTTGTTCTTCAT
>JBFWSD010000073.1:0-12063 GCA_050248575.1 Gemmataceae bacterium | reverse complement strand
GAATCATATTGTGATCGGCGGCCCGTCGCCGGGGGATAGTCCCTTGCTGCGGCGGCCCGACATGCTTCGCAGCCTGGTCGCCTACTGGCAAAATCATCCGGCGCTGTCGTATCTTTTTTCCGGGCTGTTCGTCGGCCCGACCAGCCAGGCCCCGCGCGTCGATGAGGCCAGGCACGAGGCGCTCTATGAGCTCGAGCTGGCATTTCAGCAGATTCCACCGCGCGGCGTGAACGTGCAGCCCTGGCTGATCGATCGTGTCTTCCGCCACTTGCTCGCCGACATGAGCGGCAACACGCACCGGGCCGAGTTCTGCATCGACAAGCTCTACAATCCCGATTCCAGCGATGGCCGCCGCGGGCTGGTCGAGCTGCGCTCGTTCGAGATGCCGCCCCATCCGCAGATGAGCCTCGTGCAGAACCTGCTGCTGCGCTCGTTGCTCTCCTGGTTCTGGAAGGCGCCCTACACGCGCAAACCGGTGCGCTGGGGCAACGTGCTGCACGATCGCTTCTTGCTGCCCCACTTCGTGGAGCAAGACATGCGCGATGTGCTCGACGACCTCAAGCAGGCTGGCTACCACTTCGATCCGGGCTGGTTCAAGCCGCACTTCGAGTTCCGCTTCCCGCTGATCGGCAACGTGGTCTACGACAGTGTGGCTGTCGAGTTGAGGCAGGCCATCGAGCCCTGGCCGACGCTGGGCGAAGAGCCCGGCACGGGCGGCCCGGTCCGCTATGTCGATTCGTCGCTCGAACGCCTGCAGGTGAAGGTGAACGGGCTGACCGAAGAGCGGCATGTCATCGTTTGCAACGGCCGCCGCCTTCCCTTGCATCCGACCGGGGGCAATCAAGAATACGTGGCGGGCGTGCGTTACCGCGCCTGGCAGCCCCCTTCGTGCCTGCACCCGACCATCGGGGTGCACGCGCCCATGATCTTCGATGTAATCGACACCTGGTCGGGACGCGCCCTCGGGGGCTGTTGCTATCACGTGGCCCATCCGGGCGGCCGCGCTTTCGAGACGCAGCCCATCAATGCGATCGAGGCCGAGGGCCGCCGCCGCGCACGCTTCTTTGCCTTTGGCCATTCACCGGGCCAGAATCTCGTCGAGCCCGCCGAAGAGAGGAATCCCGAGCAGCTGCTGACGCTTGATCTGAGACAGCCCGATCCGCGCTTGCGGCCTGCACGCGAAGAAACTGGCCCGCCGGCCACCGAGTTGATCTCGGGCGCGGCGGGCGAAGAGGGTATAATTTCGAGCAACGGCAGGCCGGCCCACGACGTGCCCGCCGACCAGGTAATCCGGTAACTCCAAGCGTATGAGTTCTTCCGCGGCTGTCGGTTCCGGCTCGGCCACTCCTCTCGACTATGCGCCGTTGCCGGGGCAATACGACGAGATGCGTGACGCCGAGGCCGGGCTGCGCGCCTACTGGCAGCCCTTCTGCCAGGGGCTGGAGCGCATCGGTCTGACCGAGCTCATGCGCCGCTGGGACGAGGCTCGACAGCTCATCCGCGAAAACGGCATCACCTACAACGTCTACGGCGATCCCCGCGGCATGGACCGCCCCTGGAACCTCGACCCCATTCCCTTGCTCGTTTCGGAAGAGGACTCGGCCCGCCTCGAGGCCGGGCTGGTCCAGCGCGCCCGGCTGATGGAGATGATCCTGGCCGACCTTTATGGCCCGCAACACCTGCTGCACGTCGGGCTGATCCCTTCCGAGCTGGTCTTCGCCAATCCGGGCTTCCTGAGGCCGCTGCACGGCATCTTGCCCGCGGGCGGGCACTTCCTGCATCTCTACGGCGTGAACATCGGCCGCGCCCCGGATGGCACGCTCTGGGTGCTCGGCGACCGCACCCAGGCCCCCTCGGGAGCGGGCTATGCTCTCGAGAATCGCCTGGTGCAGGCGCGCGTGCTGCCCGAGGTGTTTCGCGATTGCCGCGTGCAGAGGCTGGCCCTCTTCTTCCGCACGCTGTGCGATACGCTGCAAAGTATCGCGCCGCACAATCGCGACAACCCGCGCATCGTGCTCCTTACGCCCGGGCCGTACAACGAGACCTACTTCGAGCACGCGTTCCTGGCCCGCTATCTTGGCTATCCGCTCGTGGAAGGTGGCGACCTCACGGTGCGCGACTGCCGCGTGCATCTCAAGGTGCTCGGCGGCTTGCAGCCCGTCGATGTGATCTTGCGGCGCCTCGATGACGATTACTGCGATTCGCTCGAGCTGCGCGGCGATTCCTTCCTGGGCGTGCCCGGGCTGGTCGAGGCAGTCCGGCAGGGCAACGTCACGGTCGCCAACGCCCTGGGAAGCGGCATGCTGGAGATGCCGGCCCTGCTCGCGTATCTCGAGCGGATCTGCCAGCACTTGCTGGGCGAGCCGCTCTTGATTCCGTCGGTGAAAACCTGGTGGTGCGGCGAGCCCGGCGCGCTCGAGCATGTGCTGGCCCATCTCGACGAGCTGGTGATCAAGCCCACCTTCCTGTCGACGCGCCTGGAACCGATCTTTACCGATCAGGTGCAAGGGCCCGATCGAGACAGGCTGATCGAACGCTTGCGGGCGCGGCCCTGGGAATACGTCGGGCAAGAACGCCTGGCCTTGTCGACCACGCCGCTCCTCACGGGCACGCAACTCGAGCCCAGGCAAGTGGTCAGCCGACTTTATCTCACCGCCAAGGAAGATTCGTTCATGCTCATGCCGGGCGGGCTGACTCGCGTCAGTGCCAGCGCCGACAACATGGTCGTCTCGATGCAGCGCGGCGGCGGCAGCAAGGATACCTGGTTTCTCTCGAACAGCCCGGTCAACACCTTCAGCATGCTCCCTCCGGTGGGGACGCCCGTGCCGATCACGCGCGGCGGCAGCGATCTGCCCAGCCGCGCCGCCGACAACCTCTTCTGGCTGGGCCGCTATACCGAACGCGCCGAAGGTGCTGCCCGCCTGATGCGCGGCATCCTGGTCCGTCTCATCGAATCCCCGGGCGGCAGTGAAGCTACTGAGCTCGTCACGCTGGTGCAGGCGCTCTCCACGATGTGCCAGCCCGCCGCGAGCAAGATCCGTTTCGACGACGGCGAGGGGCCGGTCCTCGACAAGAAGGTCCTCGGCCTCATCTTCGACCCGAAATCCCCCAACGGGCTGTCGAACACGCTCCTGTCGCTGCGCCGCATCGCCTCGGTGATTCGCAATCGCCTCTCCGGCGACATGTGGCGTGTGCTCAGCGACCTGAACGACTTCCGCCTCGCCTTGCTCGATGACAACGGCGACCCGAACCATTCCCACCGCACGCTGGGCGAGGTTCTCGACCTGCTGAATGACACCATCTCGACCCTGGTGGCATTCGGCGGGCTGTCCATGGAAAGCATGACGCGCGGCGAGGGCTGGCTCTTCCTCGACATGGGCCGCCGCCTCGAACGCTGCCTGCACACCGCCGGTCTCTTGCGCAGCTGCCTGGTGCAGGTCATCGGCACCGAGGCGCCTCTGCTCGAAGCGCTGCTCGAAGTTGCCGACAGTGCCATGACCTATCGCCGCCGCTACCTGGGCAGCCTGCAAGCGGGCGCCGTGCTCGATCTCCTGCTGGCCGACGAATCGAATCCGCGCTCGCTCGCCTTCCAGCTGCGGGCGCTGGCCGACGACGTCGATCGCTTGCCGCACGATCATCGCCAGGCCAGCCGCACGCCCGAGCAACGGGTCACGCTGGCGGCGCTCACTACGCTGTGCCTGGCCGACGTGGCCACGCTGGCCCGCACCGATCCCGAGCAACGCCGCCCCGGGCTGGAAGAACTCCTGAGCAAGCTGGCCCAGGAACTGCCCCGCCTGTCCGACCTGATCACGCAGAATTACCTGAGCCACTTGCAGGCCTCGCGGCATTTCGCGGCGTCGGCCGGCGAACCGCCCCGCTTCAACCCCGAGTTTGCCTGATGCTCTACCGCATCCTGCACAAGACAACGTACGACTATGCCGAGCCGGTGTCGCTCTGTCACAACCTGGCCCACCTGACGCCGCGCAGCGACGAGCGTCAACAGTGTCGCCTGTGCCGCTTGCAGATCGATCCGGCCCCGGCGGTCATCTCCAGCCAGACCGATTACTTCGGCAACCAGTGCACCTTCTTCACGGTGCAGACGCAGCATCGACAGCTGGCGGTCACGGCCAGTCACCTGGTCGAGGTTACGTCGACGCCGCCCACGGGCGACGCCCCGCGCAACGACGATTCGCCGGCGTGGGACGAAGTGCGCGATCGGCTGCGGAATGAGCGGTCTGCCGACCTGCTCAATGCGGTCGAGTACGTTTACGATTCGCCGTACGTGAAGTGTGATGACATGTTCGCGGGCTACGCGGCGGAATCGTTCCCGGCCGGGCGGCCCTTGCTCGACGCCGTCCTCGAGTTGACGGCCCGCATTCATCGCGACTTCCGCTACGATCCGCGCACGACCAACCTGGCCACTCCGCTCGGGCAGGTCTTTGCGCAGAAGAGCGGCGTGTGTCAGGACTTTTCGCACCTGGGGATCGCTTGCTTGCGTTCGCTGGGGCTGCCCGCCCGCTACGTGAGCGGCTATATCTGCACCAAGCCACCGCCCGGGCAGGAACGCCTGGTCGGCGCCGACGCGACGCATGCCTGGCTGTCGGTCTACTGCCCAGGGCGCGGCTGGATCGACTTCGACCCCACCAACAACGTTGTCCCGTCCAACCAGCACGTTTTCCTGGCCTGGGGCCGCGATTACGACGATGTCAGCCCGATCAAGGGCGTGATCCTCGGCGGCGGCGCGCACAACGTCCACGTGTCCGTGGACGTGCAGCCCACCGACCGCTAGAGTTCGGCCCCCGCCTCAGCGCGGTAGAGGAGCTTGACCACGGGGGCCGTCAGCATCGTCGTCGCCAGTGCCATCAGCACCATCATCGCGAACAAGGCGGGCGAGATCACGCCCAGGTCGAGACCAACATTCAGCACGATCAATTCCATCAGGCCGCGCGTATTCATGAGGGTGCCGAGGATGGCCGCGTCGCGCCAGCCCAGGCCGACCAGGCGGGCCGCCAGCAAGGTGCCGCCAAATTTCCCCGCGGTGGCGGTGAAGATGACCAGCCCGCACAGGGCCCATTGCCCGGGCTCGACCAGCAGATCGATGCGCGTGCGCATGCCAGTCAGCGCGAAGAAGGCGGGCAGGAGCAAGATGCGCACCAGGTCCTCGAGCTGCCCGGTCAGCACGCGGGCCGCGGCACTGTCGTGCGGGATCACCGCGCCCAGCAGGAAGGCGCCGAAGATGGCATGGATGCCGATCGCTTCGGCCGTGCTTGCGGACAGCAAGAGGGCGATGAAGATCAACGAGGCCGGCCCGGTCGACGGCCCTTGCGCGCGGTGCCGGATCTCCCACCAGAGTGCGGCCCATTCGAGGAGCGGGCGGCCCACCAGCAACATGAACGCGATGAAGGCGGCTGCGCTTGCGGCCACCACCATGCCTGTGCCCGCTTGTGCCCGTGCCACGCCGACCACGAAGGCCAGCAGGCACCAGGCCGTCACATCGTCGATGGCCGCACAGCTCACTGCCAGCGTTCCCAGCCGCGTGCGGCTCATTCCGTAATCGGTCAAGATTCGCGCCAGCACCGGAAAGGCCGTGATCGACATGGCCACGCCCAGGAAGAGCGCGAAGCTGGTGAAGGGGACGCTGGCGTCGGCCAGCCGTGGGTAGAAGTAGAGCGCCAGGGTCGCGCCGAGCAAGAAGGGGAACAGGATGCTGGCATGCGAGATGGCCACCGCGGCGTGGGCCCGCTGCTTCAGGAGGGCCGGATTCAACTCGAGCCCGACCAGGAACATGTAGAGAACAACGCCAAGCTGGGCGATCACGCTGAGGTAAGGGGCGACCTCCGCGGGCAACAGGTACGCCGAGTATTCCGCGCCAAGGAAAGACGGCCCGAGCAGGATGCCCGCAATCACCTCCCCGATCACGGGGGGCTGACTCACCAGCACAAATAGCCTGCCGAGGATCTGGCCGGCAATGACGATGGCGGCCAGGGCGATCAACACGCGCAAGAAGATGTCGCCCGCTTCGCGCGGCGGGCCGACGGCTTCAACGGCCTGGCTGGTACGGGCGGTGAGGGTCTCGCCGTAGCTCTGGACGAGAAGGAAACCGACCACGGTGATGGCCAGCATCAGCACATAGCCAATGCCGACCGCCACCCAGGAACTGGTCGGTGCGGACAGGTGGTGGGACGGAAGCTTGCTGGCCACGGGAACTTCCCTCGTGAACTGGCACGGAGAAGTTATATGCCCGCGGAGTTACTCCGCACCGGCCATGAACTTCGGGGGCAGCCCGGCGTCTTTGAGGAAGGCGCGCAGGTCGACCTTGTCGTTGGGCTTGAGCAGCTTGACGTTCTGCTTGCTCTTCGACAGCCAGCACAGGCTGACGTTGGCCTTGCCCAGCACGGTGGCGGTGCTTCCCTCGACGACGATGGCGGTTTGCTCGTCGATGCCAACGCCCATGAAATCGGGATGCTGGCCGAGGACGCCGATCAGGCGGGCCAGGCGATTGCGATTCTGGAAATGTTGATCGACCACCACGCCGGGCCAGAACCCGAATCCGGTCGCGGTGCGGGCATCGGGATTGCCGCCCACGATGGCCACGCGGCTCATCACGGCAGCCCCGGCCGAGGTGCCGCCGATCACGCCGCCCTCTTCCAGGAATCGATGCAGGGCACGTTCGATCGCCGTGCCCTGGTAGCTGTGGATCAATCGGGTCTGGTCGCCGCCCGTGATCCAGACGCCGGTTGCATTCTTGAGTCGCTCGGCCACCTTGGGATCATCCGCCTTCTTGCGATCAGGCACGTGCAAGAGGTCGACGGCCACCTTGCGTGCCTTCCAGTAGTTGTAGGTCGGCAGCAACTCGGGCTGGTCCGCCTTGATGCTGGCCGTGGGAATGATCACCAGACGAGCCTTGTTGCCGCCGGCCAGTTCGAGGAAGCGGTCGCTGATCTCATCGGGCAGCTTGCCGCCGCCGCAAATCACCAGGGCGCCCTTGAGGGGCTTCTCGTCGAGTGCTTCTTCACCGCGGCTGGCGCTGGACAACAAGAGCAAGGCGGACAGGGCCGATACGGCAGCGCACCGCGGGCTGCGTCGTGGATTCACGTCAACCTCCTGTTCGAACCTGAAAACGAAATCCATTCGTCAACGGTGAGTCCTTTGCGTGGCCGCCCGGGGTGGGGGACACCAACTCAATGCGGAAGGTGCGAATCCTGGGGTGCCACAAAAGCATAGCATGCAAGGCCAAGACGTGCCAGAGATTCTGGACGTCCGGGACTACCAGAGATTCTGGGGGATTGGCTCAAACAGGAGGAGGCGAGTAGAACGGGCAACCAGTTTTGCCTTAAGGAGACTGGCCGTTTTCTCCAGATAGTAGTTCACGCACCAGGTCGGCCAACCTTTCGACACTGAAGGGCTTCTCGATCACGCGGACGCCATTGTGGTCATGGACCAGATTGGTGCTGTCTCCCGCGGTCATGCCGATGACCGGCCGTTCGGGCTGCTCTTTCCAGCGATTGACTAGCTCGGAGAAGGAGAGTCCGGGCAGGTGCATGTCGGCCAGCAAGAGATCCACGGTTTCTCCTTGCCGCAGCCAGCGCAGGGCCTCTTCGCCATTCGCCGCCTCGAGGAGGCGGTAGCCCTGCGCGGACAGCACAATGGCGATGACCGAACGAATCCCTCGTTCGGCATCGACCACCAGGATGGTGTGGGCAGTGGCCGCAGCGTCCATGGCCGCCCCCACGCTGCAAAGTTGATGCCGCGCATCATGTTGGGGCTTCCCTGCAGATTCATGAGAACCTGGGGAGGGCAACTGTGCGGTTACAGCCAGGCGCGGTGTGCGGAAAGGACATGCCGCCCGCCCACGGGGTTACCAGGGGCCACTGACCACTCGCCTCTGGCTACTTATAATGTCGCCATGAAGACCATCGACGAATTGCGGGCCATTTACGACCTGCCCCTGGCCGAGCTGATCCTGCGGGCGGCGGATGTCCACCGCCAGCATCACGATTATCGCGACATCCAGCGCTGTGCCCTGCTCAGCATCAAGACCGGGGGTTGCCCGGAGGATTGCGGCTACTGCTCGCAGAGTGCGCACTTCCAGACGCCGGTTGACGCCAGCCCGCTGCTCTCGGTGGAAGAGGTGCGCGAAAAGGCTCAGCAAGCCAAGGAACTGGGGGCGTCGCGCTTTTGCATGGGGGCTGCCTGGCGCGGTCCGCGTGACGGCCCGCAGTTCGACAGCGTGCTCGAGATGGTCCGTACCGTCCGCGATCTCGGCATGGAAGCGTGCGTCACGCTCGGCATGCTCTCGGACGAACAGGCCAGGAAACTGCGCGACGCCGGGCTGACTGCCTACAACCACAACCTCGACACGTCGCGGCGGCATTATCCGAACAACGTCTCGACGCGCAGCTACGACGACCGCCTCGATACCATCCGCGCCGTGCAGCAAGCCGGCATCTCGGTTTGCTGCGGCGGTATCCTCGGCATGGGAGAGAACGAGGAAGATCGCCTGGCCCTCCTGCAAGAACTCAGTGCTTTCGATCCGCCCCCGGAGAGCATTCCGATCAACTGCCTGGTGCCGATCCAGGGGACGCCCTTGCAGATGGCTTCGCCCGTCGACGGCATCGAGCTGGTCCGGCTGGTGGCCACCACGCGCATCTTTTTCCCGAAGGCCCGCGTCCGTCTCAGCGCGGGCCGCGACCGCATGAGCCGCGAGTTGCAAGTCCTTTGCTTCCTGGCCGGGGCCAACTCGATCTTCCACGGCGAAAAGCTGCTCACGGCCCCCAACCCCAACGAGAGCGACGATGCCCAGCTCTTGCAGCTCATGGGAGTGGGCCGTGCCTGATCCGACTCTCGGTCTCGAGCCCGCCGCGCCGACCACGCCCCACTGGCTCGATGACGATATTGCCGCCTGGAACGCCGCGGGCCTGAAACGGCGCCGGCGTCGCATCGAATCGCCGTCCGGCGCGCACCTTCGCCATCAGGGCCGCGAGCTGGTCAACTTCGCCTCGAATGATTATTTGAACCTGGCGGGCGACCCGCGCCTGGCGCGGGCCGCCGCGCACGCGGCACGCAAGTATGGCACGGGCGCCGGCGCCTCGGCCCTGCTGGCGGGCTACTTGCCTCCCTTGCAGCGACTGGAACGCGCCTTGGCCCGCTGGCAAGGGACCGAAGCCGCGCTCGTCACCAGCAGCGGCTTTGCCGCCAATCTGGGCACGTTGACGGCCCTGGCGGGCCCCGACGATGCACTCTTCAGCGATGCGCTCAACCACGCCAGCCTGATCGATGGCTGCCGCCTGTCACGCGCCGAGACCTTCGTCTATCGACATGCCGATCTCGGGCACCTCGACGGGCTCTTGCGCCGGGCCGCAGGAGCGCGGCGCCGGCTGATCATCACCGATAGCGTCTTCAGCATGGACGGCGATCTGGCCCCGCTCGACGGGCTGGTGGAACTGGCCCGTCGCCACGATGCGGTGCTGATCGTCGATGAAGCCCATGCCACCGGCGTGTTCGGCGAGGCGGGCCGCGGCCTGGCCTCGGCCTGCCCCAAACAAGAGGGCGATCGCCTCATCAAGATCGGCACCCTCAGCAAGGCGCTGGGCGCGCAGGGGGGCTTCGTCTGTGCCAGCCGCAAGGTGATCGACTGGCTGATCAACCGGGCCAGGCCCTATGTGTTCTCGACGGCACTGGCGCCGCCCGCCGCCGCCGCGGCACACCGTGCCCTGCAGATTGTCATTGCCGAACCGGAGCACCGACAACGGGTGCTCGAACTCGCCGACCTGCTGCGCCGTCGGCTGCAACAGGCCGGATTCCCCGTCACTTCATCGTCGTGCCAGATTGTGCCGGTGCTGGTGGGCGAACCGCGGCGGGCCGTTCGCCTGTCGAAGAGGCTTGAAGCGGCAGGCTTGCTGGTACCGGCCATCCGCCCGCCCACGGTGCCCAAAGGCACCTCGCGCTTGCGGATCAGCCTGTCGGCAGGGCATACGGCTGACGACATCGATCGACTGGTGCAAGCGCTCGTGGCGGAAGAGTAGCCGTCAGGCGGCCAGCTTGCCGGGATCGGGGGCCTCGCTCAGCCGCGCTTCGCCGAAGCGGGCACCGGTGGCGTCGTAGAAGAGAATGCGGTCCTCGTCGGCTGACCAGAGCGCGTAGGTCTTGAGCAGCCTGGGGCCATGCGCCTGGAAGAAGAGCCCGCAGTTGCGCCCCTTGCGGAGGATCAGCCCTTCGAAGAGAGGGGTTTGCTCGGGGTCAAGGCGATCGTGACTGCACAGGGTCTTGTGCACGTAAGCGCGGAGCTCATCCAGGGTCGGCAAGGACACGACTTCCATACACTCCACTTCCTTGATCGAGGCCGATGCTAACCGGAAAAAGGAAGGCCCGGGACAGTGGCCGAGACGCGTTCAAGGGTGCAAGTCGCCATGGTGTCAAAACGTCTGTGTGGCACGCTGCCCCGGGCGGATCGGCCCACAGGCCGATTCGGATCAGGGGTCGAGCTGGGGCAAGCGCGGTGGCTCCCCCAAACTTCCCAACTTTTATCGGTCGAAAGTCGACGAGATTCGCGTGAAACCTTAGGATTCAAGGCAATAGTGGATCGGAGAACCGGCTCATTTTCGCCCCAGCCGGCAGGATGTGCCTGAGTGAGGGCAAGTTCATGCCACGGCCCGCGCTTTTACTGTTGTTGCTTGCCCTCGGCTGCGGCCAACCGGCGCCGCCCTATGAGGGCAAAACCCTCGCCGAGTTGCAGCAGATGGTCGAGAGCTCCGACTCTGCCAAGCAAGTGCAAGGCGCTTTCGGGCTGGCGAAGCTAGGCGGCGAGGCGGCCCCGGCCGTGCCCGCGCTGCGAAAAGCACTGGGCAGCAAGGATGCGCTGGTCAAGCAGAACGCGGCCCTGGCCCTGGCCAAGATCGGCAGCCCGGCGCGTGAAGCCATCCCGGAACTGATCGGGCTGCTCGACGATCCGGCCTGGCAAGTGCGGCGTCAAGCGGCGTTGACACTCGGTGCCTTGCAGGCCGGGCAAGCATTGCCCGATCTGGAACGACTCGCCAGCGACGGCGACGAGCAGGTGCGGGCGGCCGCCCGCCAGGCCAGCGCACAGATCCAGCAAGCGCCATAGAACAGGAGCATCCGAAATCCAGATTCCGAAGCACGAATCCCGAGGCGGGTGATCATGCGGAAGCCGAAGGCGCGGCGGGCATCCAAGGAGATCCGGCTCCAGCAACTGCGCAGCTTCTGCGAGACGGCCCGCCTGGGAAGTCTGGGCGCCGCCGCAACCTCGCTCGGGCTGTCTCAGCCCACCGTCTGGGAACAGGTTCACGCCCTCGAACGGGAATTCGGCACGCAGCTCATCGAATCGCATCGGCGCGGCTGCCGGCTCACCGAGACGGGCCGCCTGCTCGCCGAGCTCGCCCTGCCCCTCGTCACCGGCGCCGATACGCTCAAGCAATCCTTCGAGGAAAAGCGCGGTGCAGTGGAGGGCCGACTGACCGTCGCGGCCCCTCAGCGCATCCTCGTCGAGGACATGCACGAGGTGATCAACCGTTTCCGTGAACTCTATCCGCGCGTGCGCTTGCGGCTGGTCGAGCGGGTCACGGGCCAGGTGGCTGATGCGGTGGAATCGGGCGAGGCCGATCTCGGCGTCAGTACCGATCGCGAGCCCAGCCTCGCTAGCCCGTGGCTGCGCGCCGAGCACGCCTATTACCACGACGTCTTGCTGGTAACGCAGTCCGATCATCCGCTGGCCCGGAAGAAGAAGCTGGAGCCGAAGGACCTGGTAGGTCATGCGCTGGTGAACGCGCCCGAGGGTTTCACGCGCCCCGAGATCGCGGCCGACCTGAGGCAGCTCGGTGTCTTTGACGATCCGCCTCGGCCCGTGGAAGCGCTGACGACGGCCGTCATTCGCCATTTCGTGGAGCGCGGCTTCGGCATCGGGCTAGTGCTGGGCCGCCTCGGTGCGGCCCCGGGCGGGCTGCACGAACGATCCATGAGCGACCACTTCGGCAAGGCCAGTATCTGCGTGATCTGGCGCAAGGGCATGCGGCCCTCGGAACATGCCCTGGCCTTCGCCGAACTGGT
>JBFWSD010000072.1:0-12075 GCA_050248575.1 Gemmataceae bacterium | reverse complement strand
AGAAGTGATCCCGGCCCACGATCGTCGCATGATCCTGTCGGAAGTGGGAGTGGCCAACAACCTGTCCTCGGCCTACACGCCCAACTCCGGGCCGCAGGATGCCGTCATCAAGATCCAGCTCACCGACGATCGTTCCAGGAGCGCCCAGGAGTATGCGGTGCTGCTCCGCGACGAGTTCGAGAAGCGGCAGGCCTTCGATCCTAACTTTGCCGACTTGCGGATTGCCTTCGACACGGGGGGCATGGTATCGGCCGCGCTCAATTTTGGGGCCACGGCGCCCATCGAGATCCAGGTCGTGGGCGGCAAGCTCGACGAAGCTTATGCCGCGGCGCGCGAGATCCGCGATCGTGTCGAGACCGTGCCCGGCGCCGCTGATGTCCGCATCTTCCAGCGCTTCGACTACCCGCAGGTGCTGATCGACATCAATCGCAAGAAGGCCAACCAGCTGGGGCTGAGCGTCTACGACGTGTTCCAGACCGTGACCACGGCCCTCAACTCGAGCGTCACCGTCGACCGCAACTTCTGGGTCGATCCGAAAACCAACAACCAGTACTGGGTCGGCGTGCAGTACGAGGAGAAATCGGATCGCGACCTGGACGAGATTCGCAATATCGCCCTGGTGAATCCGAACACCAACGAGGTCGTGAAGCTGGGGACGGTGGTGAAGGATATTCGCCGCGTGGAGTCGGCGCCCGCCGAGCTGGTGCACGACAACCTGGATACGGTAGTGACGGTGCAGGCCAGCTCGAAGGGCCGCGACATCGGCGGGCTGGCCGCCGACATCAAGCAACGCATTGCGGGTCTCGAATTGCCCAAGGGCATGATCGTGCGCATGAGCGGCGAGTACGAACGCATGAACGAATCGTTCGGCAAGCTCGGCTTCGGTCTGGCGCTGGCCTCGGTACTGGTCTATCTGTTGATGGTCGCCTTGTTTCGCTCGTACCTGACGCCGTTCATCATCATGTTCGCGGTGCCGCTGGGGATGATCGGCGTGCTCCATGCCCTGTACCTGACGCACACGAGCCTCAACGTGCAGTCGATGATGGGCACGATCTTCATGGTCGGCATCGTGGTGGCGAACAGCACGCTGCTGGTGGATTTCGCCAACAAGCAGCATCGCCGCGGCGTGTCGGCGCGGCAAGCCGTGCTCTTCGCCGCCGCCATTCGCTTGCGGCCAATCCTCATGACGTTCCTGGCCGCTTTTCTCGCGCTCTTGCCGATGGCGATCGGCATCGGCAAGGGGAGCGAGGCCAACGTCCCCCTGGCCCGTGCCGTGTGCGGCGGGCTGATCGCGGCCACCTCGCTCACGTTGTTCGTCGTGCCCTGCCTGTACACGCTGCTGGTGAAAGACGAGCACGTTCAGCCGCAGACCGACGAGCTCGAGGAGGGCGGCGACGAGGGCCCCGCCGGTGCGGTCGAGCCCGCCGTCTGATTTTTTTCCGCCCGCGCCCGCAACGTGTGACCTAGACTTGGAGGAAATCCGAGCATCGATTATCCGGGAAGGAACCCGCGGACCTTCATCTATGGGAGTTAGCCATGGAAAGTAGCCGCGAAGTAACGAACCCCGCCTACCGGCGTTTCGTCAAACCACTGATCGTACTTGCCCTCCTGGTGTCCATCCCGGTGGTCATCGGCAACGTCTATCCCGACCTGCTGCAGTCATCGTCGGCTCCGCAGGCAAGCGACGCGGGCAAGGAACAAACCGAGCCCTTGCCCGTCACCACCATCAAGCCGGTGAAGAAGACGCTGACCCGCTCGCTGGTGCAGCCCGGCACGGTGGAGGCCTGGGCCCAGGCCGAGCTCTACGCCAAGGCTTCCGGCTACGTGGAGGCCATCCAGGTTGAAGTGACCGCGCGCAACGCTGCCGAACTGCTGGCGGCCGGTTTCCAGTCCTCCGGGCATTTCGACGCGGCACCGGTGGTCGCGGCGCTGCCCGCCGGGCTCGCTTTCAAGCATGGCTTCGAGTACGCACCGGAAAAGCAAATCGGTTCGCGCGTCCATCGCGGCGAGTTGCTGCTCGAGATCCACTCGCCGGAACGTTCGCAGCAGGTTGCCGAGCTCAAGGCCATCTACGAACAAAGACTGGCCGAGCTCGACCAGGCGCGCTCGACGCTGGCCAGCTTCGAGGCGGCCATCCGTGCCGTCGAGGCACAGCAACTCGAGGTGGAGGCAGACATCAAGAGCCGGGCCGCGGAGGCGGAGTTTGCTCGCAAGCAACTCCAGCGTCTGCGCGCCCTGGTCGCGCGGCAGGCGATCAACGAGGAGATTGCTGAAGAGAAGCAAAGCCATCTCGAGGCGGCCCGGGCGGCGCACGATGCGGCCGTGGCCCGCCGGGCTGCGGTGGCCGCCGAGCACGCTCAGGCGACGGCGCGGCTGGGCACGGCCCGCGCCGAGGTCAAGGTCAAGGATGCTCTCGTCAAGGTGGCCCTCGAAGAATGGCGCAACGCCCAGATTGGCGAAGACTACACCCGGCTTCATGCCCCCTTCGACGGCATCATCACTTCCCGCAGCGTCGATATCGGCGACTTCGTGCAAAACTCCACCAGCAGCCAGACGCGCCGGCTCCTCACCGTCACCTCGCTCGACAAGGTGAAGGTCGTGCTGCACGTGCCGTCGCGTGAAGCGGTGTCGATCAAGCCGGGTGCCCGTGCCCTGGTGCATCTCGATTCGCTGCCCGAGCATCAGTCGGTGGGCTACGTGGCCCGCACCAGTTCGAACCTCGATCCCGATTCGCGCACCCTGCGCGTGGAGATCGATCTCGACAACCGCCACCACCGCCTGATGCCCGGCATGTACGGGCAAGTGGAAGTGAGCCTGGAAGAGATCCCCGATATCTGGACGGTGCCCGCCAGTGCCGTCTACAGCAGCCGGGGACGTAACTACATCTTGTCCGTGCAGGACGGCGTGGCCCAGCGCCTGCCGGTGCAGATCCTGTTCGACAACGGCCGCGAGCTGCGTGTCGCCAAGTTGATCGACAGCAAGCAGGTTCGTTGCGACGGCAGCGAAGAGCTCATCGTCAGCAACAAGGGCGAGATTGCCGACGGGCAGCATGTCCTGCCCAGCTTGCTGATCCAGGACCAACCTCGAGCGCTGGTGAAGCGCTAGCCCGCCAGCGATCGACTCGCAAGATCCCTGCGACGAATCGAAAGGCCTGAGGCCTGGTGGCCCGGCTTCTTCAACGTTCCCGGAAAGCTTGGCCGGGGGCGCCGAAGCCGGGCTTCTCCTTTTTTTACTGTCATTGTTCCCGCCAACGGTTAGAATCAGCATCACTTGGGCCAAACAACCGTGAGGGCGCTGCGCGCTTCCCCGTCTCCGGAGGCCCATTCATGATTTTGCAAGTCACCTGTCCCAGCTGTCAAAACTCCCTGCGTATTCCTGCGGGCTGGCTGCATCAGCCCGTTCAATGCAAGCATTGCGGCTGCGTCGTTCAGCTTGAAAAGACCAAGAAGGGTGCGCGCAAAGCAGTGGCGGTGGGCAAAGCCGCGCCTGCTTCGAGCGACCCGCCGCCAGCCGCGGTGCGCCTGCCCGCGGGGACGCCGCCGCAATCACGTTTGGTCCGGCGACGCATGCCGATCAAACTGCTTGTGTTGCTCGGCCTGGCCGGGCTGGCATTGCTGTCCGGTGCCCTCTTCATCGCATTCGCGCCGCCAGCGAAAGATGAAGAGATCGGCCCGAAGCAGTGGGCAGGCGGAGGAGGATCCAAGCGGATTCTCGCGCTCGAGAAGCGCGACCTGAACAAGCCGCCGCCACCTCCGCTTGATCCGATTCCCCCGCACGTGCTGGCGACGATCGCTGCGGCCAGCCGGACTCGGCCCGACGGCACGACAGCACCGCCGCCGCCAAGCCTCGAACCTGCGGATGGTTTCGCCAACCGCCGGCTGCTGGGGATCAGCGTCAATCACTACCTCTATCACAACGGCTTGAGTTACGGGCCAGGTCCGTACTCATTCCGCAACTTGCTGGAAGAACTGGGCCGCTCACTCAAGTTCGGCCAGATCACCGAGCTGAGCGATGCCTCCACTTCCGAGCCCGCGCCGCCGATGAAGACGCTGGTGGAGAAAGCGATCACCGACCTGTGCGCGACCAGCCGCCCGCAAGATCGCATCGTGCTCCTGTTCGCGGGCCACATCCTCGAAGTGGAAGGTATTCCTTGCCTGGTTCCCTTCGACGGCGCCGGAAGCGATCGGGCCACGCTCATCCCGCTGGACTGGGTGTATGGCGAGCTGGCCCGCTCGAAAGCCAGGCAGAAGGTCTTGATCCTCGACCTGTGCCGGCTGGATCCAACCAGGGGCTACACGCGGCCCGGGTCGGGCGCGCTGGGCAAGAAGACCGCGGAGCTGCTGAGCCGCCCGCCCGCCGGGGTCCAGGTGTGGGCCGCCTGCGCCGCCGGGCAGCAATCGTACGAAGACACGCAGCTGGGCAGCGTCTTCCTGAGCACGCTCCAGTATGCGCTGCCCTACCTGCCCGCGGCACAAGCGAAGGACACGCTCCCTATCGCCGAGCTGGCCCGCTTCGTCAACGAGCAGACCACGTCGTTCACGACCAGTCTCTATGACGATACGCAGACCCCGCTGCTGGCGGGCCGCGAAATCGTGGAGGGCGCGGCCCCCTTCAATGCGAGCGAGAAGCCCGCGCCCAAGGTGACGATTGCCTATGCCGTGCCCGACCTGGAGCTGGCGGGCATTGCTTCCAGGGCCCAGGTGGAAGAGATGCTCGCCGTGCTGCGGCGCGTGCCGCCGGTGCGGAAGCTGCCCGAAGGCGTCAAGCATTTCGACATCGCCACCTTCCCGTTGTTCCGGGCTCAGTCCCTGGTGGGCTACGAGCCCACGGCCGCCGACACGCCGCTGCGGGCCACCGTGCTCAAGGCCATCGATGTGCTGGCCCGGCACGAGGACAACTTCCGCAGCGACTTCGTGGGCGAGGTCGACGACCTCAAACGGCAGATGTTCGACATCCAGAGGAACCTGGCCACGGCCAAGCTGGTCTTCGAAGAGATGGAAGAGGAGATGAAACAAGCAATCGACGATCTGAAGAAAGAGAAATCGAAGCGCTGGCAGGCCCTGTTCGGGTATGTGTACGCGCGGCTGCTCGAGCGGCGGGCCTACGTCTACGAGTACAACTATCAGCTGGGCCGTTTCCGCACCGAAAACCGGCCCGAGCTGAAGCCGGAGCACCGGGGCTGGCGGCTGGCAGCCCGCGCCGAGCTGACGGCCCGCGGCGACGAAGGCCGCGAAGCCAAGCAGCTCGTTCTTGAAGCGAAGGGCATCCTGCTCAAGATCGTGGAAGATCATAAAGGCACCCCGTTCGCTGTGGCCGCGGCCCGCGATGCCCAGAGCCACTCCGGCCTGGAATGGCAACCAACACGCTGAACGCGTTCTGCCACACCGGGCCGCGTCGCGCTGCTAACCCTGAACATGCGCCGCGTCCATCCAGAAGTATTCCCAGATGTGGCCATCGAGATCTTCGAAGCCCCACTGGAACATGAAGCCGTGGTCCTTGGGCTCGGCGTAGCGGCGGGCGCCGCCAGCCAGGGCCTTGTTGACAATGTCCTCCACCGCCGCGCGCGCTTCGAGCGAGAGGGCCACCAGCACCTCACTCGTGCTCCGGGCATCGGCCACCTGCTTCGGCGTGAACGTCTGGAAAAACTTTTCCACCAGCAGCATCGCGTAGATCTTGTCGCCGATGATCATGCAGGTGGCGTTCTCGTTGGTGAACTGGGCGTTGAAGGTGTAGCCTAGCCTGGTGAAGAACTCGACGGAGCGCTTCAGGTCCTTGACGGGCAAGTTGACAAAGATGCTGGTGCTGGCCCGGCGGCGGGCCGCTTGCCTTTGCTGTTCGACTTCGACGCGTTGAAGCTCTTCTTGAGCGCGCAGCTCCGGCGTCATCTCGGCGCCGAAGTCTTCCAGCTCGAAAATCTCGCGCAGCTCGACCTCGCCTTCCTGGAAAGGGGCGCGCTCGAGCCAGTCGAGGGCTTCCGCCCGCGACTGGCATTGCCACATCCAGAAACCCGCAACCAGCTCCTTGGTCTCGGCGAACGGGCCGTCGATGACCACGGGCTTGGGCCCGTTGAAACTGACGCGTGCTCCCTTCGAGCTGGGACGGAGCCCTTCGCCGGCCTGCATCACGCCGGCCTTGACCAGCTCGTCGTTGTATTTGCCCATTTTTTCCAGGAGCTCCTGGCTGGGCATGACGCCGGCTTCGCTATCCTTGTTGGCCTTCACGAACACCATGAAGCGCATGTCGATCTCCTTGACAGGGATTACTTGTTGCCACGTCGGGCGGCGTTCTCGGCGAGCCGCGCCCGTACCAGCTGCTTCACCAGCGCCGCGGGCAACGGGCTGTCCGGCGTGAAACGGATGGTGCCCTTGCTGGTATCGTAACGGGCCAGCTCTTGCTTGTGTGCAGCCACCGTCGTCGAACTCATCAGGTAGAAGGCACAATGATGGGTGCTGGCGCCCATGCCCACCAGCATGCCGTTCTGCCGGAAGGCGGGCAGCTGATAGCTGATACACTCCTCGGCATTGGGTGCGGCGGCCCGGATGATCTTGCGGAGACGCTCCAGGGCTGCCCGCTGTTCCGCAGCGAGGGCCGCCAGGTATTCGTCGATCGTGGATAGCTTGCCCATGGCCTTGACTCAATGTCCGACACTTCCGCCCAGGATGGTATCGAACGGCGTTGCGCCGAATCGACAAGTCGTTGTTGATTCTTCCCATGAAGTCGTGGCGACAGAGCAGAAACACCCCGTCAGGGGGGCAAGTCGGTTGAAGTCCGCTGTCCGTCCAAGGTTGCACTCCCGCTGAAGGCCGCTGTCCGTCCAAGGTTGCACTCCCGCTTGCGCAATGAAGGCCCATATCGCATTTCTCTTAGGCATTGGAGGATCTTGACTTGCGTCAGAGCGCCGGCTCCGCCAGGCAAAAAGTGCGCAAACAAACGCCCCAAGTTGCGATGGCCACACGACTTTCGCATCTGGTTGTGACACAGAGCGACTTGCAATCTGGTGGTTGACACAGAGCATCCCCCTGCTCGGCACGGTCGTCGCGCACGCGGTGCGCGCGGTGTGCCAATTTCCCATAATGCTGCGCCGGGCCGGGGACAAGTACGTGTCAGGTTTGTCTGTCAGGAATACGCGAACCGCGTCAACGAATGTGTCAATAAGTGGCGCGGCCGCCGCTGATATCGTAGGTCTGGCCGGTGGTGAAACTAGCTTCGCTCGAGGCCAGGAAGTGCACCAGGGCGGCCACTTCCTCCGGCTTGCCGACGCGGCCCATGGGGATCTTGGACACCATGTAGTCGACCGTCTCCTTCGGCATGCCCGTGAGGATGGGTGTGCCGATCACGGCGGGCGAAACCGCGTTCACCGTGATGTCCCCCTTGCCCACCACTTCCTTGGCGAGCGACTTGGTCAGCGCAATGAGGGCCGCCTTGCTCGCGGAATACGGTCCCAGCGTCGGGTTTCCTTCCTTGCCCGCGATGGAGGCGATGTTGACGATGCGGCCGTAGCCCCGCTCCATCATGCCGACGATGACGGCGCGGCAGCACAGGAACGGGCCGATCAGATTCACCGCCATCACCTTTTCCATGTCGGCGCGCGTCAGCTCCCAGATGCGGCCCGCCTTGCCGACGATGCCGGCGTTGTTGACGAGGATGTCCACCTTGCCCCCGACCGCCTTGAGGGCCGCCTCGATATCGCGCTCGGAGGTCACATCGCCCGAGATGGCAAGGCCGCCCGCGGCGTCGGCCACCACGCTGGCGCGGGCCACATCCATATCGAAGACTCCCACCTTCGCGCCGGCCTGCGCCAGCCTGCGGCAAACGGCCTCGCCGATTCCTTGCCCGCCCCCGGTGACCAGGGCAACCCGCCCTTCGAGTGGAAAGAATGTTGTGCTCATGCTCACAGTATAGGAATGTGCCGCGGTCGCGACGCAGCCCAAAGAGGCGGTCGGGCAACGCGGAAAGAAGCCCGGCTTCGTTAAACGAACGTGCCGCGATGCTGCAGCAATACCGAGAAGGTGACAGCGACCCCTGCGGGGTCGTTGCTGCAACATCGCGCACGGTCGATTTGCCATTGAACCTACTTCTTCACGTCGTAGCAGAGCAGCTTGTCCTGCTCGCGCAGGTAGAGCTTGCCGTCGAGCACGACGGGGTGAGGCCAGCTCGGGCGGCGCTGATCGGGGATCTTGAAGCTCCCCTTCAGCTTGTACTCCTTGGGGTTGGCCTCGATCAGGGCCATCACGCCATTCTGGTAGCGGAAGTAGAGATGGCCGTCGGCGAAGCAGATGGCGGCCGAGCCCGTGCCCGGGCCGCGTTCCTGCGGCCAGGCCAGCTTGCCCGTCATCAGTTCCACGCAGGCGGGCGCGCCGGCGTTGTGCCCGCTGCCCGCGTAGACGTGATCGCCGATCAGGATCATGCCGCCGTGATGGTTCTGAAAATCCTTGGCGGCGATGAAGTAGACCTCTTCGGCCTTCACGCTGCCCGAGCTGTCCTTCGTCAGCTTCAAGAGGGCCGCCCCCTTGCCGTAGCCCGTGGAGCAGAAGACATGATCGCCGCGGATGATCGGCGTGGGGATATTGGCGGTGCCGTTGCAAACGCGATCGTAGCGCCAGAGAAACTTGCCGTCCGCGCCCACGCCGACGATGCCCTTGCCGAGGAGTTGCACATACTGCTTCACGCCGGCGCCGTTGCTGATGACAATCGACGAGTAGGCCGCGCCGTCGCCGCCGGGCACCGGGCACTTCCAGATCAGTTCGCCCGTCTTGCGCTCGAGGGCCACCAGCGTGGCGTCCTTGCCGCCCGGCGTGCAGAGGAGCTTGTCGCCATCCACGAGGGGCGATTCACTGAAGCCCCAGCCCGACATCATCTTGCCGTTGAAGTCTTTGCCCAGGTTTTTGCGCCAGACTTCCTTGCCGTTGGCGGCCTCGGCACAGAGGAGATCGCCGTGCGGGCCGATCGCATAGACGAGGCCGTCGTGAACGGTGGGCGTGCAGCGCGGGCCGTCACTCCAGGGCTTGCCGACTTCGGCGGCCCAGAGTTCGTTGCCGTCGGCGCGATTGAGGGCAATCAGCCACATCTTCTTGTCGCGATCGCCCATGGTGAAGATCTTGTCGCCGGCAACGACGATGCTCGAGTAGCCGCTGCCGAGCCCGCTGGCCGACCAGAGCAGCTTGGGACCGTCCTTGGGCCATTGCTGGAGCAGCCCTTTCTCGGTGGAAAGGCCGTCGCGATTCGGCCCGCGCCACTGGGGCCAGTCGGCGGCCATCACCTGGAACGCCGCCAGGCAGACGATGAGAGCCAGCAAGGATCGCTTGAAGAGCATGGATTGACTCCTGACGAAGGCGGGGATTAAAGGGCAGGACTGCACGCAGTCATGGTAATCGAGCATGCGGTTGATGCAAGCAAAAAGCAGCCCGGGGCGCCGCCCAGGCGACCCGTGAAAACTGGCAGAATTCTCTGAAATTGCCCTGTCAGCGGCCGCAGCTCCTTGCACACATCCCTTGCACAGCGACGCCAGTTGCGTAATCGCTCTTGAACATTGCGGCCTCCAGACTTACGTAAAAAAACGCGAGATTCCAAGTGTGCAACCGCGCAACCGTCCGCCTTCGAGCCGGGCCGCCCGCGGGCGCGCAGCCTCGTTCATTTATCTTGATACTGCGCCGGGCAGGGGAAATGTTCTTGTCAGGTGTGTCAGTCGCCGTCGGTCAACGGAGGATCCACTGATCGAGCTGCTTCTGCTGTTCCGGTTTCAGGATGGCCCGCAGTTTCTTTTCGGTTTCGCGGCGCAGGGCTTCGAGCTGGCGGACCTGGTCCGCATCGAGGTCGAGCTTCTTCTCGATGGACTCGGCAAGGATCGGGCTGTCGGCATGGAGGGGCTGGCCGTTCTTGACCTTCTGATACCTGGTCTGCTGTTCCTCGGACAAGAGGGCGATGGCCTTGCGCCGGTAGTCGGCGCGTGAACGCTGCAGGTTCAGCAAGGTGCCCGTGATTTCGTGGGCGATGGCCAGGGTCGGGGCGGGCTCGCCCGTGTCATCCTCTTTCTTGGCCCGCTCCGCGATGGCCATGACGCGCAGCCCGGAAAAGAGAAGCGCCTGGAAGCAATCTTGCTTGAAGCGGCGGTCGAGTTGCTGGATCTGCCTGGCTTGCTCGTCGGTCACCTGGAGCTTTTCCAGAGTTTCCTGGGGCACGAGCGGCAACAGCTCCTGTGCCCGCGCCGGGCTGGACGTCAGGAACACCAGACCCACTACCAGTCCCGTGCGCACAACGTGAGCGGTCGCCATGACTTGTTCCTCTCGTGTGGTGGAGTCACTCGGGTTTCTTGAACAGATCGAGGAAACGGTCTTCGAACTCGCTGAAGACGCCGAGGCGGTCGAGCTCACGTTTGAGCTCGAAGGCCTTGGAACGCTGCTGAACAGCCTGCTTGAACAAGGTCTCGATGCGCTGACGATCCTCGGAGGTTAGCTTATCCTCTTCGGGCTGGGGCGGCTCGAAGGACTCGCTTTCCGGGGCGGAGGGAAGCTGCCGCCCGTAGGCTTCTTCCACCTGGGCCAGGATCTGGCCGAGCTGTTCTTCGCTGGAGCGGGCCTGCTCGCTCAGCTCGCTGAAATCGATGTCGATGCCGGCAATCGTGCTGAAGACCTCGAGAATGGCCAGCGAGGCCTTGGGGAAAGGGAGCTGATGAAAGATATGCGGCATCTCGCCAAGCAGGCATAGCCCGGGCAGATCGGCCTCGGCGGCCGCTCCCAGCAAGACGCCGTTCAGCCCGCCAATGTTGCCGTCCTCGAGCAGTTCCAGCTTGCGCCGGTGGATCTCGTCGAGCCCTTCCTTGACGGTGGCCGCCCCGAAGACGCGGCAACGGTGCGTCGGATGCATCTGCGTCGCCATGGCGGCGAAGGTGAAGACGCGCTCGACGCCCAGCTCCTTTGCATAGGCCATCATCTGCTTGCAGAAGGGATACTTGCCCAGCGGAGGCTGCGTCTCGCCGACGAAGACAACCAGGTCGCGTTCTTTCTTGGGGTCCTGCCAGATGAAGAAGCGATTGCGGGGCCGCCGCGCCGGGCGAATGACCCCGCCCTTCACTTCCACATGGTCGATGTCGAACAGGTTGTTGTCTTCCAGTTCGGCGCCCACGTGCATGTCGAGCTGGGCCAGCAGATAGAAGCCGGCATTGAGGGCCACGTGCCCCATGCCGGGCCATACCGCGACCAACCAAGGGTGATTCAGTTTGGGGATCTCGGCCATGCTGTACCTCCGACATCCGCCCGGCTCATCTCACCAAAGTTGCAACTTCAATACCGCGATCTCGAGAGCGCGGCGGCTGCTTTTTTCCACGCCGCCGATCGAGGCGCCGCCGTCGATCGTGCGTGCCCTGTGCGAGCTCGCACAGGGAGGCGCCTGACACCTTGTAGTCAGCGGACATGCCCTCCTTTATCATATGCCTTCAGCTCGGCCATATCCAAAGGGGGATTATCGTGAACGCACGCTGGCTACTCGTCGTGGCGATCCTGGCGGCTGCCATTCCGGTATGGGGCGACGGCCCGGGCGATAACATCGTCGACAAGGTCCGCAAGATTCCGCCCCCTGGCATCGCTGTGCCCGACCAGGATCGGGCCGAGCTGCAACAAGGTCTCGATGAGCTGCACAAGGACATCGCGGGTCTCGAGCAGGCGCTCAAGGGGAAGGCGGCCCTGCTCGAGCTGATCCCGGACGTGGCGGTTTACCACAAGGCGGTCCGCTACGCCTTGCAGTACGACGAGTTCTTCAGCCCGAACGAGATCAAGGCGGCCCGCGGGCTGCTCGCGCAAGGCAAGGAGCGGGCGGCGCTGTTGCGGCAAGGCAAGACTCCCTGGACGACGGCCACCGGGCTGGTCGTGCGCGGTTATGTCTCGAAGATCGACGGCTCGGTGCAGCCCTACGGGCTGGTCGTGCCCGCTTCCTACGCAGCCAACACGCCGCACGCGTTTCGGCTCGATTGCTGGTTCCACGGCCGCGGCGAGAAACTGAGCGAGGTGAGCTTCATCGACGGGCGGCAGAAGCAGGTCGGGCAGTTCGCGCCGCGCAACGCCTTCGTCTTGCATCCCTACG
>JBFWSD010000071.1:0-12196 GCA_050248575.1 Gemmataceae bacterium | reverse complement strand
CCATGATCGCGGTCACGTGCCCGTCCTGTCAGCGGGCCTACAATCTGAACGACAACCTGGCCGGCAAACGCTTCAAGTGCGTGCAATGCAGCGCGATTGTTGCCGTTCCCGGCACAGCAACCGTTGCCGCGCCCGCGGCCGGGGCCGCGCCGCCCACTTCTACTTTGCCCGCGCCTCAAAACGCGCCAGCGGCTGCACCGGGTGCCGCGGCTGCCTCGTCTTCCTCGATCTTGCTCTGGTCGCTGTTCGGCTGGAACATGGTGCTGACGGTTGCCGCGGGCGTCGTCTACTTGATGAAGACGTGACTGCTACTGGACTGTGCTCATCCGTCGCCGGTTGTTGAAGCGAAAGTGAAACATGCTCGAGCTGCAAGCGATCCGCGAAGCGCAGGGGCGTATTCGCGGCATGGTTCATCGTACCCCCCTGGTCTCCTCCCAGGCGCTCAGCGACTATCTGGGGGTGTCGGTTTTTCTCAAGGTCGAATGCCTGCAAAAGACGGGCTCCTTCAAGCCGCGCGGCGCCTTCAACAAGCTGCTGTCACTTTCCGCCGAAGAACGGCAGCGCGGCGTGGTGGCCGTGAGCGGGGGCAACCACGCGCAGGGAGTGGCCTACGCGGCCCAGCGGCTGGGCTGCCCGGCGATCATCTGCATGCCGGAGACAACGCCCGCCAACTACGTCAACGCTACGCGCGGCTACGGCGCCGAGATCGTCTTCACACCCGACATCCGTGCCGCCTTCGCCGAGACCGACCGGCTGGTCCAGGAGGGCCGTGCCCTCATCCATCCCTTCGACGATCCGCTCATTGCCGCCGGGCAAGGAACGATCGGTCTCGAGATCCTGGAAGACTTGCCCGACGTGACGCGCGCGTATGTCAGCATCGGCGGCGGCGGGCTCATCAGCGGCGTGGCCACCGCACTGCGGCGAAGCAATCCGGCCATCGAGGTGATTGGCGTGGAGACAGCCGGCGCCGACGCGATGGCCCGCAGCCTGGCCGAGAATCGGCTGGTGGAGTTGCCCGCGATCACCTCGATTGCCCGCACGCTTGGCGCGCCCAAGGTGAGCGCTTTCACCTTCCAGCACGTGAAGGAACTGGTGGCCGAAGTGGTCGTGGTCGACGACGCCACCACGGTGAAGGAGCTGGAATTCATCCTGGAGCGAACCAAGTACCTGGTGGAGCCGTCGGCGGCGTGCTGTTTGGCAGCCGCGGCCCGGCATCGGGAGCGCTGGCGGCCTGACGACAAAGTCCTCTTGCTCCTGTGCGGCGGCAACCTGTCGGTGCAAGATCTCTGCGCCTATCACCAGCGATTCATGACGAAGTGACGGGCGGAAGAAGCCGGCTTCTCCACATGCCAGCAGTGAATCTAGTCTTCCAGCAACGAGAAGCCGGGCTTCTCGCCGCCCCCAAACTCACAGATTCTGCAGGATTTCGCGGAGGGGCACCAGGCGCTGGCCGCGGCAGCCTTCGATGTCGAGGGCGTTGAGCAGGCGGCGGCGCAGCTCGGTTTGCAGTTCTTCAACGGCATGGGCCGACGTGCTGGCCAGAGGAATCGCGCCGCCGGCGCGGCGATCGTGACCGCCTCCCTTCCCTTCCTTGCCGACCACAGTGCGCATCACCTCGCCAGCCCGGGCCGTCGGCGAAGTCGAACGCAACGACAGGATCATCTGCTCCTTGCACACGCCCGCGCACAGGGCCCAGTCGACCGCTTCGAAACGCATCATGAAGTCGCACACTTCCGCGGCCAGCTCGGGATGGGGCAGCTCGTGTACCCAGCTCACGATCAGCCGATCGTAGATAAACGAGCTCTGCATCGCCTGCAAGAAGCACTCGAAGTACTTCTGCGGCAGCCGCGCATTGCGGATCTGGGCCACCAGCTCCTTGTCGGCCAGCGGATAAAGGTAGTGCAAGGCACTGTCGTCCATGGTGCTGGCACTGCGCGGGTAGCCGGTCAGCTCGGTCTCGATGCCATAGAAGAGGGCCGTGGCCAGCCGCACGGGCAGCTCGACGTTTTGCTCGATGAGGTACCGGGTCACCACGGAACAGGTAGCGCCCAGGTCGTTGCGGATGTCGACGAAGGGGACGCCGTCGAGGTTGCCCGGGGTGTCGTGATGGTCGATGACGGCCTGGATGGGCCAGTCGGGGTCGAAGTTGTGCCGGCCCGTGCGCGGCTGGCTGTCGACCATGACGATCGCTTCGCCTTCCTGATAATCGACCTCCTCGATGGGCACGAGGGGCAGCTCGAGTACGTCGACCATGGCCCGGTTCTCGGCCCGGTTGATGAGCCCGTCGCGGGTAACGCGTGTGGGCTTCTTGAGCTTGACGTCGACAAGGTGGGCCAGACCAAGCATGGCACCCAGCGCGTCCGGATCGGGATGAACGTGGGAGACGAGCGTGACGCGGCTGGCATCACGAAGACCGGCGAGGAACCGGTCGGAATAACGTTGACCACCATTGCCACGTGCCATGGGGCGTTTCTCCCAGCCCGAAGGGTCGTGTAAACGCTTCGGGGTGAGCCGGGCCGACTGCCCACTCACCCCTGACCTCGATCCATGGCTCTTGTGAATTGCGGGGTTCCGTCCTGACATTGCCTAATCCATTCTACTTTTGCAGCGGGGAAAGCCAAGCAAAGTTTCCGGGAAGGGATGGCGTACCCAAAGAGGCTCCCGCGGCGCAAGCCTCGGGAATGTCGTCGCTTGCGTGGAGACGACAGGCCCGCTTGCCCGATCGCTAGGCTTTCTCACGGGACATTGCTTCGATGCGCTTCCAGATTTCGGGACTGACAGGCATGACCGAGAGCCTCGACATGCGGACAAGTTCCCACTCGGCGAAGGCCGAGTCGGCCTTGATCCGTGACAATTGTACAGGTGCGGTCAAGCGTTTGACGGGCCCGACCTTCACGGCCACCGCATTCTCGTCGTCGCTCTCGGGGTCTTGCTTGGCGTCTTCGAGGGCTTTCATCTCGGCAACGACCGCCTTCTCTTTGCCGGTGTGATAGTAGAAGATGCGGTCCCCCTTCTTGACCTGGCGCAGGTGCTTGCGCGCCAGGGCGTTCTCGATGCCGTTCCACAGCGTGCTGCCGTCCTTGACGAGGTCGTCGTAGCTGTAGTGAGTCGGTTCTTCTTTGAAGAGCCAGAGTGCCATGTGCGGGCTCCTGATAGTGCGCTGAGTTTGCGGTGATTATAGGCGGGCGACAGAGAAAGTAGTCACCCGTCACCACAATCACGCAGGTGCCAGTGTGCTAGACTGCTGCCAGCATGACAACGCGAAGCAATCGACTGGCAGGCATCGTCGCCATCTCCCTGGCGGCGGTAACGATCATGCTGCTACATGCGGCTCTGGCCTCTGGACGCAATCCACTGCTGGATGCGGCCAATCTCTTGCCACCCGCGCTGGCCTTTGTCCTGGCGGGCTGGCTGATGGAGGACCGCCCGGCACTACTCACGATCTGGCTGATTGTTGTTGCCTGTTTGAGCGTCGTGTGCGTCTTGATGTACCTGTTCGGCCACGTGCTTGCCGTCGTCATCGTCTGGGGGTTGCAATGGGTCACTGCTTTTGCTGCCCTCATCACAAGTTTGCTAATCAACCTTGCTCGTGACGCGCCAACGACAGACAACGACAAACCTGCGGAGCGTCGGGCATCAACTGGTACAAGGAGAGCGTTACTTGGTTTCGTTTCTGGCGTGGCCCTGGGATTGGCATTGTGCTTCACGATCATCCGCTTTGAATTCCACAGTGCCGGGCTAGGGGGCTTCACCAACATCTACGTTTTTGGTGCCCATCTCCTGTTGGTTAGCGGTGTGATTGCAGAACTCACTCAGATTTTCGTGACCGCGGTGATTTGCGGAACGGCTGGAATTCTGGGGGCCTGGCTCGCCGTTCGACGGAGCGGGCAGCAAAGCCAAAGGCCGACTGGGAATCCCAGTCGGCCTTGAGTGGAGGCGGCGGGAATCGAACCCGCGTCCCGTGGCACTTCAGTGCCGGCATCTACGTGTGTAGCTTGTCTAGGCCGAGGGCCAGACCTTGCGGCCCGCCCTCACGTTCGCCCCGGCTCTCCCCGACAAGCAGGGTCGGGCCAAGGCTAACCGGCGGTAAAGTTTAGCAGAAGCCGCCTCCGGCGTGACCGGTTGCCCGGTCCAGGCTTCCACGATCCTGATTTAACGACCAAGCCGGAACCTCTCAGGCTAAGCTCCCGGACCTGGGGTTGCCTTCTCAGGCAGCCATTGAGAACTGCGGTTCAGCAGTTGATTGTGTGATCAGATTTTTACGTGGCCATCTGATCAACCACGACACGCAACCAAACACCTCAACTTGCCCGGTCGAAATCCTGTTCGCCCCCTTTCGGCTGTCTACCGGGTTGGCGGGCAACTTGCACGCCAACTTCATTATATCGGCCAGCCGGGCACAAAAATCAAATCACGCGAAAATCGGCAGCCCGGCTTCTCGATGACACGGGACGCGCATCCAGAAGCCGGGCCTTCCTTCTTGTCGCTGCTGACCTCAACGGGGCAGCTTGTCGAGACTGTCGTAGGTTTCCTTCAGCCGCTGATAGGCAGCCTGCTTGCGGTCGCCCTTGTAGTTTTCCACGTACATCTTCACCTGAGCCCGGGCTGCCGCGACCGTCGCTGCATCCGCCGCGCTGCACATCGGCACCAGATGACTGACAAACTCCACGCGCTCGTGCTCGGGCAGCCGGGGAGCATACTTCAGCACCAGCTCGACCGACCCGGCATCCTGCAAGCGACCGAGCAGGGCGACCAGGGCATGCGGAGAGAGAAAGTACTGTTCCCTGGGCGAAGGTGCATTGGGTCCGATCGACAGGGCAAAGAGTTCGCGCACGACCGGGGCTGCCCGCCGGTCGCCCGTATGCATGAGGGCGTGATACTCGGCGCTGCCGAACTTCAGCTTTCCTCCGGACAGGATGAGCTCGCGATAGCGGGCCGCCGGATCCTTCGCTTCCGCCGCCTGCACCACGTCCAGATAGGGCTGCACCCTGTCGCGAAAGCGCTTCTCGTTCTCGGCATCGATGGCATCGAGGATGAGCGGACGCCAGCCGTTACGGGCCGTGTGTTCCAGGTACACAACCACACGCGCTCCCTGCTTGGTCAACTCGCTGAACGTCTTGGGATCCTTGGGTGGGATGCAGCCAAAAGGAGGAATGCCGTCGCTGCTGGTGATGTCGCGGCCCCCCGGGTTGCCCTTGAGAATCTCGAGCAGCTTGAGCTCGAGGAGCTTTTGCCCCTTGTGGAAGAAAGGGCGGCCCATGACGCCGATGGCGATGACCTCGGCCCGCTGCTCGTAGTAATACTCGGGCAGCGGCTTGCTCGACTTGTCGGAAACTTCGGGGAACGAGAGGATCTGCGGCCCGTCTTCCATGGGACGCATTGGTGCGGACACGGGCATCCTTTCCCCAAAATCTGCTGCCATCTTGCCTGCGAAGCGTTGCTCCCGGTCGATGAGGAACAGCCCGCCAACGGCCAGTAACAGGCAAGCAGCGGCAGCCAGTACGTACCGCCACGGTTGGCGGCCCGGTTGTTCCTGCTGAATACGTTTCTTGATGGCAGGCCACAGATCATCGTCGGGCCGTTCCCGCGCCAAACCCGCGGGCACCAGCTTCGTGGGATCAAGACTGGCCACCGTCTGGCGGCACGCCGCGCAATGATCGAGATGCTGTTTCACTTCACTATCCTCGAGCGGGGCGGCCTCGCCGTCGGCTCGCGCCATGGCAGAGAGCAGCACCTGTTCACACTGGAATGGATTCATGGCATTCACTCGTTCACGGTCTTCACGGGTTGCTCGTGATCCAGCCGATTGCGCAATCGTTGCCGGGCACGGAACAGCCTGCTCATGACGGTGCCCAGCGGCACGCTCAGTCGCTCGGCCAGCTCCTGATACTTGAGGCCGTCGAGATGCCGGAGCGTGAGCAGCTCGCGGTCGTCGGGTTCCAGCGCCGCCAGGGCCTCGCGCACCTGAGACCCGGCACCGTCGTCGGGCACGCACTGCACGCCCGGATCGCAGACATCGATGCTGATGGCCCGCTGGCGGCGGCGCCTGTCGATCAGCTTGAGGCAACGGTGCCGCAAGATCGTGTAGAACCACGGATAGAATCGTTCGCCGGCAAAGCCCTTGAGCCCGCGGTACGCATCCAGAAAGGCTTCCTGCACCACATCGCGGGCGTCTTCGCGATTGCCGACCAGACCCTGGGCGTGAGCCAGCGCCTCCGCCTGGTAACGGCGGACGACGATGCCAAAGGCATCGATGTTGCCCGCGAGGCAGTCCCGGATGGCCTGCGGATCCTCCAAGGCAATCTCCTGAAACAGGGCCGGCTGTCTTTGCCTATAACTATCGCGGAAGCAGGCGGATTATTCCGCCCCGCTTCGAATTTCTTCGACGTGCAGGATTGGGAGAAGCTGATCCGAACAACAAGGACTCACACGGAAGGACTGCTACTCCGCGAAGCTCGGTTGCGCGACATGAAGTCATCCGCTTGCTGCTCGACCACGGGGCTGGAGAATGAACGGGCGTCATCGCGATCTCGGCTTGCGCCCGCCGCGTTCGCGCTCTTGCTCGATCTCTTCCTTGGCCGCGGCGTGCAACTCGTCCAGTCGATCGAGGTAGACGGCGTGTATATCGGCCAGTCGTTTGCGGATCTTTCGCAGCGTGGCGGGCGTGGCCAGCTTGAGTACCTGAACGACATCGGCGCGATCTTGCACACGGTACGCGCCGAGCTTGGTCTCGACCCAGCCTGCGATGTCAGCATACCCGGCGCCTTCGCGAACCCCTAGCTGTTCGGGACCAGGAATGGGGGCCGGCGCATCGTTGCGTGCTTTGCCTCCCGCCGGAATCACGTCCATTGGCACGCCCTCACAGAGCAGCTTGTGCCAGCCTTCCGGATCTTTCCAGACCACCTTGATACCGTACTGCGGTGCCACCCGGGCAAGAATGTCGAGGTTGGCGCTCGCAACGACGATGTCGATGTCCTTGGTGAAGCGTTCGTAGCCGTGATGGATCGCTCCCAGCCCGCCCACGACCGCCACGGGAATATTTTCCTTGCGCGACAGTTTTTCCAGCGTCGCCAGGGCCCTGGCGAATTTCGCTTCCGGATCGCGGCCCTTCACGGCGGCGACGCTCCTTTCCAGTTTGGCCAGTGCTGTGACGGCATCGAGTAATCGCATGGGAAACTACCTCACTTTCACCACCCTCATGCTCCCAGAATACACGGCAACTGCGAGTGCGATTCGGAATCCAGGCGATAGAACGCGGGCCGCGCCCCTCATATCAAATCCCCAATCCCACGGACCGCTTCCACCGAGGATCCCACCATGAGCTTCTTTTCCCGTGACGAGTGTCTGAAACGGCTGCGGGCCCAGGTGGCCGCGGGCAAGCCCATCATCGGCGGGGGCGCCGGCACCGGCATCAGTGCCAAGTGCGCCGAGGCCGGCGGCATCGACCTCATCATCATCTACAACTCGGGCCGCTTCCGCATGGCGGGCCGCGGCAGCCTCTCCGGCATGATGCCCTATGGCGACGCCAACCAGATCGTCATGGACATGGCCCGCGAGGTGCTGCCCGTCATCAAGAACACGCCCGTGCTGGCCGGCGTGTGCGGCACCGATCCCTTCCGCATCATGAAGCTCTTCCTGCGCGAAGTGCAGACCGCCGGCTTCTCCGGCGTGCAGAACTTCCCCACCGTCGGCCTGATCGACGGCCAGTTCCGTCAGAACCTGGAAGAAACCGGCATGGGCTACGGCCCGGAAGTCGACATGATCCGCGCAGCCCACAACATGGGGCTGCTTACCTGCCCGTACGTCTTCACGGAAGAGGAAGCGAAGGACATGGCCCGCGCCGGCGCCGACGTGCTCATTCCCCACATGGGCCTGACCACCAAGGGAAGCATCGGCGCCCAGACCGCCATGACCCTGGCCGACGCCGCCAAGAAGGTGCAGTCGCTGCACGACGCGGCCAAGAGCGTCAACAAAGACATCCTGGTCCTGTGCCACGGCGGCCCGATCTCGGAGCCGGAAGATGCCGAGTACGTGATCAAGAACACCAAGGGGATCGCCGGCTTCTTCGGCGCCTCCAGCGTGGAGAGGCTGCCCACCGAGATAGCCATCACGGGCTGCGTCAAGAAATTCAAGGCAATCCCGGTGGGGAAGTAATTCCGAGCGGTCAGGCGGCCAAGAAGCCCGGCTTCTTCAAGAAGCCGGGCTTCTCTCCTGACAGGCAAAGTCATCCCATGAGCTCGATTTGCGAAGCGACCCATGCCACGACGAACGATTGAACTAGCCTTTGGCCACCACTATCACGTCTACAATCGCGGCAATAACCGGCAGCGAATTTTCATCAAGCGCGAAAACTACGTGCACTTCCTCCGCGTTCTTCGAGAGCACTTTGCAGAGAAAGTCGCGGTTGTAGCCTACTGCCTAATGCCCAATCACTATCACTTGCTTGTCCGCCTTGATTCAGACGACTTCTCTCGGATCATGCACAGTTTCAGTACTGCGTACGCCAAGGCCATCAACAAACAGCACGAGCGTGTTGGTGCGCTCTTCCAGGGACCGTTCAAGGCCTCACTTGTCGACGAAGACGAGTATCTGATGCATTTATCCAGGTACATTCATCTGAACCCAGTCCGTGCTGGACTTGTGAGCAATGCCGCGGATTGGGAGTTCTCGAGTTACCGCGACTATTTGAGACTCCGCAGCGGAACTCTGCCTCAATCTGGAATCGTGCTCAGCCAGTTCGGAAACGTGGAAGATTACGAGAGCTTTGTTCGAGAGTACCAGGAGGCCGAGCGGGAAAAAATCGAGCACCTGTTGTTCAAGTAGGCAATGGCGAATTTGCAAGAAGCCCGGCTTCAGTGCAAAGTCAGCTTTCTTGCTTTGCAAGGGTCGCGATCGAAGTTTATCCGAAGAAGCCGGGCTTCGATTTCCGGTTTACACTGATGCATAACTCCCCCCGACCACCCCGCATTCACCACAGCACTTCGCAGCCCTTCAAGTTCTTCGGGCGCGAGGCCGAACTCGCCTTGCTCGATGAAGCACTGGCGGGCGGGCCGACCAGTCTCGTGGCCCTCGTTGGCCCGGGCGGGCAGGGCAAGACCGCCATCATGCAGCACTGGCTGGGCCGCGTCGTCACGAGTAGCCCGCCGCCCGACGGCGTCTTCCTGTGGAGCTTCTATCGCGGCAAGGAGGCCGATCTCTTCCTGCGCGAGCTGTTCGCCTACGCCGAGGGCATGGATCACGCGGGCGAAGTCTCCGCCAGCTGGTGCGTTGAACACTTGCTGCCCATTCTGCGGCGCGAGCGCTGGGCCCTGGTGCTCGATGGCACCGAGGTGGCCCAGTACGAAGCGGGCAACTGGTTCGGCCGCTTCCTGCATCCCGAACTGGGCCGCCTGCTCGAGGAGCTGGCGGCCGCACCGATGCCGGGCGTGGTGGTGCTGACCTCGCGTTTCCCGCTGCCCGAGCTGGCGCGGCGGCGGCACGCCCAGATGCTCTCGCTCGGTGGACTCGATGAAGAAAGTGCCCGCAGCTTGCTGGAAAGTCTCGGCGTGCTGGGGACGCACACAGAACTTGCCGACGCCGCCCGCGCGTGCGGCCGCCACGCCAAGGCGGTCGAGCTTCTTGGTACACTGCTCGTTCGTTTCGCAGCGGGCAAAGCCGAAGCCTTTCGCGAACTGCTTCAGCCCGGCGTGTCGGCAAGCGATGAGGAAACCATGGTTGCCAGCGTGCTCGCTGCCTATCAGCGGGCCCTGCCCGCCGAGCAGCAAGACATGCTGGCCTTGGCCACTGCCTTTCGCGATCCGCCGGGCGAGGGCAAACTGCTTGCCTACCTGTGCAGTCCGCCCGTGGGCGACTTGTTGCACGAGAGCTGGCAGCGAACCTATCAGCCCTTCGCGGAGCGGCCCGCCGGCTGGCTGGCCGCTCAGCTCGACGAGCTCGTGCACTTGCGCTTGCTGGAACGGGTCAGCCGCACGCCTGGATGTGTGGAAGACAATGTCATCGACGCCCATCCGCTGGTGCGCCGCGCCTTCGAACATGCGCTGGGCGCCGCGGGCCGCCGCGCCAGTGGACTGGCCCGCGCCGGTTTCTTGCGGGGCCGACCCGATCGCCGGCGGCCCGATTCCCTGGAAGACGCGCGCGAAGAAGTCGAGCTCTTCCATGCCAACTGCGAGGCCGGTCTCTGGGAAGAAGCCGACAGTGCCCTGGCCGGTCTCGACAACCCCCGTTATCGCTTTCTCGCTCCCGCCTTCGAACGAGATCTGCTCCTGCGTTTCTATCCCGCTGGCGACTGGAAGCAGCGGCCGTTGTGGCCCGGCTTTCGCCGCCAGCGGGCACTGGCCATCTGCTTCGAGTTGCTGGGCAACTTCGACGACGCGCTGGCCGCTTATCGCGCTGACGATGCACCACTCCGAGGTGACGCCTTGATCGCGCTGGGCCGGCTCGAGCCCTTGCTGGCTGACACGCGGGCGGCGCATCCCTGGCAGATCCTCTGGCAAGCCTATCGCGTTCATGCCCTGTGCCTGGCGGGCCGCGACCAGGAAGCACGCACTGCCGCCGATGCGCTGGTGCCTGGCGACGTGTACGAGTGGGCGCACGTCTTCGAATGCTTGCTACGGCTGGGCCGACTGGCCGATCTCGACATGCGCAGCTTTCTCTATCGCCCGGCCGATGCGGGCGGGCATCGCTGGAGCGACCTGGCCCGCCAGCGCATGCGCCTCGATTTCCTGCGCGTGCAACAAACCGAGCACTCGATCGGGCTGACAGACGAGTACGCGTCCTTGCTGGAAGCCTACGATCAGGGCGGACTTATCTATGAGCGTGCCTTGACCAGGCTGAGCATTTCCCGCTGGTTGCTGGAGCAAGGTTGGACTGCCCGCGCCGCGGAAACCAACGGCGTGGCACTGCAACTGGCCCGGCAATATCAGATGAAGATCATCGAAGTGGATGCCCTCGAACTGGCGGCGGACATCGACGAGCACGCGGGCAAGACCGATACCTCTCGGGAATCTCTTCGGCAAGCAGGGCTGTTACGCGCACAGATCGGCTATCACGGTCGCCCTCGCCCCTGAGTTTACTCGCTCAGCTCGCGGCGAATCCGGGCGCCGTCTTGATCGAGTTCGGGGGCCGGCGCACGCGTGGGAGGATCGGTGAAGCCGCTCAGCTTGATGGGGTTGCCCGCCACGCGCAGGTTGCCCGCCTGCACGATCATGTTGCGTGCCTTGGTCTGCGGATGCTCGACAGCATCGGCCACGTTGTTGATCAGGCTGCAAGGCACGCCGGCCCCTTCCAGCAGGACCAGCCACTCCTGCGCGGGCCGCGTGCGCAACACGGCTTCGAGTTCGGCTTGCAGCGCGTCGATGTTTTGCAAACGCGCACGATTGGAAGCGAAGCGAGAATCGGCAACCAGCTCGGCGCGATCCAGCGCGCGGCAGAGCTTGCCGAAGAGGGCATCGTTGCCCGCGGCAATGATGAGGGGCCGATCCGCCGTCGCGAAGGGCTCGAACGGCGCGATCGAGGGATGCCGGTTGCCGATGGGTCCGGGCACGTCTCCGGTGGTGGCGTAGCGCATGACGGCCGATTCGAGGATGGCCAGCTGCCCGTCGAGCATGCTGACGTCGACCTTGAGTCCCTGGCCGGTGCGTTCGCGGTGGTAAAGTGCGCTGGCAATGCCGGCGAAGGTGAACAGACCGCCGGTGATGTCGCCAATGGAAGTGCCAGCCTTGGTGGGCGGGCCGCCGCGCTGCCCGGTGACGCTCATCAGCCCGCCCAGTGCTTGCACGATCATGTCGTAGGCGGGTTTATGGCTCCACGGGCCGGTGTGGCCGAAGCCGGAAACGGCGGCATAGATGAGGCGCGTGTTCAAGGCGGCCAGAGTCTCGTAGCCCAGTCCCAGCCGTTCCAGCGTGCCGGGCCGATAGTTCTCGACGAGGATGTCGGCCCGCTTCACCAGCGCCAGGAAGACGTTACGATCAGCCTCGCTCTTGAGGTCGAGGGCCACGCTCTCCTTGCCCCGGTTGAGCGAGGCAAAATAGGCAGACATTCCTTGATGCAACGGTTCGAAGTGTCGTGAGTCGTCGCCCCCTTGGGGGTTCTCCACCTTGATCACGCGGGCGCCGAGTTCGGCAAGCATCATGGTGCAGTACGGCCCGGCCAGCACGCGCGTGAGATCGACGACCAGTAAACCGCTGAACGGGCCATG
>JBFWSD010000070.1:0-12247 GCA_050248575.1 Gemmataceae bacterium | reverse complement strand
GCTGCCCTTCGCCCAGATGACTACATCTCGATGCAGCGCTACGGGCGCTTCTTGCTGGAAGAACGGCTGGTTGCCCCCGAGCGCATCCGCGAACTGTTCCCCGCCCGCCGGCTGCTCGAGGCGGGCAAGTTCTAGGATCTCAGGCGGCCGATGCGCGGGGCAGCCGGGCCGACGACATGGGCAAGAGCGCCGGTCGCAGCCCGGGCTTGAGCTGCTCGAACAGCTCGAGCCAGCGAGCCTGCAGGGCCGCTTGCTGATAATTCAGCAACTGCCGGCGGCCGCGGGCAATCAAGCTCTGCCGCAAGGCATCGCTGCCGGGAGCAAAAAGAAGTTGCCCGAGCGCAGCGCGGATCGAGTCGATGTCATAAGGATTGCAGTAGAGTGCCGCATCCCCCGCCACGTCACGGTGCGACGAGGCATCGGAAAGCACCACGGGCACATCGCACTGCATCGCTTCCACCGGCGCCAGGCCGAAGCCCTCGTAGTAGGAGACGAAGACCAGGGCCTGCGCATGCGAGTAGAGCACGCGCATCTCTTCGTGGCTGACGTTGGTCAGGTGGATGAGCTGCCCCTTCTCGATGAGCGGGCGGAACAGGTGGCCCAGCCCTTCCCATTTCCAGCCCCGGTTGCCGACCACGACCAGCTTGACCCCATTCTTGTGACGGGCAGTCAGCCGGCTGAAAGCTTGCACCAGCGAGGCATAGTTCTTGCGCGGTTCCAGCGTCGACACGGTCAAGAGATACGGAGACGCCGGCATGGACGCGTCGAGCGGCCCTTCGCCGAACTCATCGCAGCGGCGGGCCCGCAAGATGGTGGCGAGCAGCTCTTCGTCGCGCTGCGGGTAATAGGCGCTCGACAGCGGATAAGGAATCGACCAGCAGCGTTCGCGCACTTGCGGATAGGCGCCGACCAGGTCCCGTTCGGTGTTGGCGGTATTGCAGACGAAGGCCGCGTCGCGCACGGCGTGGCGCAGGGCCGCATGATGCAGCTCGATGGTCCGCCGCGCCGTCAGGCAGTCGGGCCGCAACAGCGGGATCATGTCGTGATAGCGGACGATCGGCACGGTGCCCGGGCTCAAGCGGGCAATGCGCGAGTCCTGGAAGATGACAAAGTCGAAGCCGGTGGTGTCGATCCGCTGCGCGGGCAGGCCGAGCTTCCAGCGATAGTTCATGGCCCGGTTGCTGAAGGTGGAGAGCAGGAACTTGCCCTGCCGCACGATATCGAGATCTTCGGGGCCAAGCGTCTGGAAGAAGTAGTTGCGCGAGAGGACATCCCAGAAGGCGGGCTCCATGGCCTGCTGCCGCGTCGGGCCGATCAGCAAGTTCACGAAGCGCTTGGCCCGCTGGTATTCACGCAGGAACCGGTGCGTGGACAGCGGCGGCAAGCGGCTGGTCAGCGCCTCGAGGAACAGGGCCTGGTTGCCGATGCGTTCGCCGGGCACGGGGGATTCGGTGAAGCAGTGTTCGGCGGTGGTGCCGCGCGGGCAATACATCAGCCCGGTCACGTCGAGCTCCGGCATCTGCCGCAGCATGCGATAGAGAAGCCTGGTGACCTGGGGAATGCCGGAATAGCCCTCGGTGGTGAGGGAGAGATCGAGCAAGACGCGAATAGGCCTGGACATGCGTCACTCCTCGGCTGGAGCGCCGCGCGTAGGGGAAGCGCACGCGCGGCGCAGCACAGTGAGAAGATCGGCTGCCAGCGCGCGCGAACTTGAGTCGACTTTGCGGATAATGCCGCCTTTGAGGACGCGAGGCTACTTCGGCACCGGGAAGAGTTTGCGCAGTTCTTCCTTCGAGGGCTGGCGGCCGTACTCGCAAATCTCGAAGGCCTCGGCGTGCGTGACCTTGGCGGCCTTCTCCTTGCCGTAGAACTCGGCGAGCGTGTCGCGGAAGCGTTCGGCATTGGAACGGAAGCGGCCCGAGAAGCCTTCGCGGACTTGCTTGTGCCTGGCCTTTTGCTTTTCGGGATCGTCGGGAATCAACCGGGCGGAGCCAAGGGCGCCCCCTTCGTAGAACTGCGAGTGCATCACGCCCAGAGCATCGAGCTTGAGCTCGACGACCGGATCGATGTCGACGGCCACGTCCGCCTTGAAGGGGTTGGGCTTCTGGAAGCGGTCCGGATAGAAGAAGAAGGCCGGGTTCTTCTTGAGCGGGGCCACATCCGGGCAGATGAACGGCACCGCCACCATGTAGGCCGCATCCTGCACCAGCACGCCCGTGTAGCGGTGATCGGGGTGATAATCGTTGGGCCGATGACTCATGACGATGTCGGCATTCCATTCGCGGATCTTGCGAATGATCTTCCTGCGGTTCTCGAGCGTGGGCTCGAGCTCGCCGTCGTGGATATCGAGCACGTCGGTGGTGATGCGCAGGATGCCGGCGGCTTTTTGCACCTCGGCATAGCGGCGCTTGGCCAGCGGGCCGCCCGCTTCGCGCCAGTGGCCGATGTCGCCGTTGGTCACCGACACGAACTTGACGTGATGCCCTTGCTGGGCCCAGAGCGCGCCGGTGCCGCCCGCCTGGATCTCGCAATCATCCGGATGGGCGCCAAAGCAGATGATGCGCAGCTTGCCGTCGTCCGCGGGAGGCTGCAGGGCCGCGCTGGTCTCCGCCGCCCGGGCGGGCTCCGCGCTCGTTTCCTGCTCCCGCGCCGACAGACCCGCCACCAGGCCGATTCCCAGCCCCAATCCGAAGACGATCCAGCGATTCATGGTGTTCCCCCTGTTGCAAGCAGAACAATACGTTAGAGTCAACGTGAGGGCAGACAGTGGGAAGATACCAGCTGGATAGATGTTGGAGTACCGCCTTCCGACGGAAGTTGGCCCGGCGTGCCGCTGCCCATTTTTCGGGCAAGCATCGTCCGCGGGCGCCGAATAACCTGGCAACCGTCACCGACACCAGTGGAGGACAAGCGGATGCACTGGATCGACATTGCGATCATTGCCGCGTTCATCGTGTATGCGGTGTCGTCGGGTTTCCGGGCCAGCGGCGTCGCCTCGCAGAACCTCGAAGAATACTTCCTGGCGGGCCGTTCGCTCAAGGGCTGGCAAGCCGGCCTCAGCATGGCGGCCACACAGTTCGCTGCCGACACTCCTCTCCTGGTGACCGGGCTGATCGCCACCGCCGGCATCTTCTCGCTCTGGCGGCTGTGGATCTATGCACTCGCATTCTTGATGCTCGGATTCGTTCTGGCCGCAAGCTGGCGCCGCGCCGGCGTGCTGACCGACGCCGAGCTGACCGAGCTGCGTTACGGCAAGAAGGCGGCTGCGGCCCTGCGCGGCATCAAGGCCATCTACTTCGGCACCATCTTCAACTGCACCGTGCTGGCCATGGTGCTGTTCGCGGCCACGCGCATCGCCGAACCGTTCTTGCACTGGAACGAGTGGCTGCCCGGCTCGGTCTACGAACCCGTCGTCCACTTGCTGCAGTGGTTGAACCTGCGTTTCACGATTCCTCCCTACGACGACCTGGTGTGGATCAAGTCGGCGAACAACCTGATCTCGATCGGCGGTATCGTACTGGTGACGCTGTTCTACTCGACCACGGGCGGCCTGCGCTCGGTGGTGGCCACCGACATCGCGCAGCTGTTTCTGGCCATGATCGCCACGGCCGTGTTCGCGGGGTACGTGGTCTACGAGGCGGGCGGCATGTCGGCCCTGCTTGCCGATCTGCGCGAGCGTTTCAATGAAGGCGGCCCGGGCGGGATCCTGCCCGACCAGATCCTGGCGTTCACACCCACACAAGCCAAGGATGCCAGTATGGTAGTGATGACGGTCTTTGCCCTGCAATGGGTCTTGCAGATCAACGCCGACGGCACGGGCTATCTGGCCCAGCGCACCATGGCGTGCCGCTCCGAGCGGGATGCCCGCTATGCCGCGGTGGTCTTTACGTTCGTGCAGGTGTTCTTCCGCAGCTTGTTCTGGCTGCCCATCGCGCTGGGGCTGCTGGTCATCTTCCCGCCGCAAGATCTGACGCTCCATATCGACGTGTTGAAGGCGCAGCAAGAAGACAGCTACGTGCGTGGTGTGGCCGAGTTCCTGCCGCCCGGCCTGAAAGGGCTGATGCTGACCGGCATGCTGGCGGCCCTTGCTTCGACCGTGGACACCCATCTCAACTGGGGCTCATCCTACTGGACCAACGACATTTACAAGCGATTCATTTGCCAGTCGTGGCTGAAGCGCGAGCCCGAGCCGCGTTCACTGGTCTGGGTGGCCCGCATGTCGAACATCTGCATCCTCATCATCGCCCTTGTCGTGATGAGCCAGGTGTCTTCGATCCAGGAGGCGTGGCAGAACAGCCTGCTGCTCGGGTCGGGCATTGGCGTGGTGCTGGTGCTGCGCTGGCTGTGGTGGCGGATCAATGCCTGGGGCGAGATCGCGGCCATTGCTTCCTCGCTCGTGCTGCTGCCCATCTTACTCTACGGGGTCGAGAACGAGGCTGCCCGGCTGCTGCTGATGGCGACCGGGGCAACCAGCATCGGCATTGGAGTTTCGCTGTGGATGGGGCCGGAAGATGAAGAAGGGCTGCGTGCTTTCTATCGCCGGGCCAAGCCCATGGGCTTCTGGGGGCCCATCGCGGCCGCCGAAGGTGACGAGGCCGACCTGGGCACGCGCCGTCTTGGTCGCGCCATGATCGCCATGCTCACCGCAGCCTTCTCGATCTTCTGTCTGCTGGTCGGGATCGGTACATGGATCTGCGACAGCCCGCCGCCCGTGTGGTTCCCCTGGCAGACGCCGTGGGTCATCGTGCTGATCGCCGTGGGCATTGCCCTCACGCCGGTGTGGTATCGACTCGGCTTTGCGGAGGAGTCGTGGGAGGGCAGCCACATCGAGCCCTTTGATAGCAAGCTGCCCGTGGGAGAGCCCTCGTCGTGATTCACTTGCGGACGAGCTTCTGCACGCGCTTGCCCGTGACTTCGGCCACATAGAGTGCGCCAGTCGAGTCGACGCACAGCGAGTGCGGCATGAGGAACTCGGCGGGCATGGCCCCTTTCATGCCGAATTGCCCGACGCGTTTGCCTTCGGCGTCAAGGAAATTGATGAGGTGGGCGCGGCCATCGGCGACCAGCCAGCGTTCCTTGTCGAGAAAGAGACCGTAAGGCGCGCCCGAGTCGCGCCACTGGGCGAGGAACTTGCCTTCCGCGTCGAAGATCTGCACGCGGTTGTTCTCCCGATCGCCGACGTGGATGCGGCCCTTGCTGTCGATGACAATCGCGTGGGGCAAGTTGAATTCCCCTTCGCCTTTCCCTTTCTTGCCCCAGGCTTTGAGGAACTTGCCGTCGCGCGCGAACTTTGCGACACGCGAGTTGCCATAGCCATCGGCCACGAAAATGTCGCCTTGCGGGCTGACGGCCACGTCCGCGGGCCTGTTGAAGTGCTTGCCGTCCTCGCCCGGCTCGTCCTTGGTACCGAGGGTCAGGAGCAGTTTGCCCTGCGGATCGAACTTGCGGACGAGGTGATTGCCGATGTCGGTGGTCCAGACGTTGCCCTCGGGATCGAGGCGCAGCCCATGGGCTGTCTTGATGAGACCCTCGCCGAAGCCGCGCAGGAGTCGGCCCTCGCGATCGAAAACCATGATGGGTGGACTGGCCCGGTGGAAGAGATAAACACGGTCTTCCCCATCGAGGGCTACCGCAGTCACGGCGCCTAACTTTTTGTTGTCAGGTAGTTTAGGCCAATTCTTGACCGGGGAATAGTTCAGCCTTGGCGGAGGCGGCGGGTTTTTCCCGGAGAGGACCGCCAGCCCAGACATGAAGACCAGGCTGCCCACCACGAGGGCTGTTTTCATGAGATCTCCTCAATCAGAAGGCCTCGAGACGTATCTTGTTTGTTTTCAATGCCTTGAGGACAAGGAGGCAAGGCGAGCCCTCCTATCCTCTCACCCTTTGTGCGACATTTTCGCACAAACAACGAGCAAAGTCAGAGGGATTTGATAGAATATTACCTGTCAGCCGCTGGCTACGGGCGGCCCAGGTCTTTGAGAGCACTACCATGAGAAAAAAAACCCTTCCCAAGACCCTTCCTCAGTGGCTCAAGGAAATTCATGAGGCTCTTCGCGAAGCGAAAGAGCCCACCAAGCTCGAGACTCCCTGGGCAACCAAGTCCGACATATTCCAGATGGCCCCATATATCGTCTTCAACTTCCGTGGCGTCCGCCTGGACGAGAACCAGGAAGAGCAGACGGTTCGCCGCGCCTTCGCCAACTGCGTGCTGGCGGAGGCCCCCAAGAACGGCATCAAGCACGGCAAGACCAAGCCCAACCTGGCCTTCGCGTTCTGCTACGTCTCCACCCACCTCGTCCTCGAGCTGGTGGACAAGGACGATGCCGACCGCATCATGGGCTATTGCGAGAAGCACATCGACAAGGGGCTGTGAGGTTCGGCCCTACTCCACCGTTGTCACCCAACTGACAAGGTTGGTATGCCCAATTCATCAAGGTATTCATACGTAGAGTCGTAGAAGCTTGGTGAACGAGTAGAATCGGATTCCTCTCCCGTTGGCACGTAAATCACCATTCCCTGTCTCGCGCGGGTGAGAAGTACTCGATAAGCATTCCGCAGGAATCGTTGGCTATCAATCTTTGCAATCCTGCACCATCGGTCACCACGAAACTGATGATGACTCCACTCACCGGAATTGAATCGTAGGTCTGCGTCCCAAGCGACGCACGCCCAGTCAAGTTCCAGTCCCTGAACGTGGAACTCTGTGGCCGCATCTTCCATGTAGTAGCTGGATCGAGTGTCATCTTTGTCTTTCAGGAACCAGTGGACCGGGTTCACTTTCACACGGACATCGATCGCTTCAGGCTTTAGGCGTTGCGCTTTTGAAGATGCAACTAATCCGAAACGCTCCGTTCCCCTGGCACGTGCTCGAACCCATTGTTTCGCAGTGCGCAGGCTTCGAGTCAAAACGATCGGGTAGCTCGAAACAAGTTGCGCAAACACCTCTCTTGCGTGTGCCACTTTGCAATCCAAGAGTGCCTTCACAAAATCGGAGACATTTTCTGCCCGAAAAGACCTCATTGAGACGGCGAGATGCAAGCTGTCATCAAAATGTGTATTTGGTCGTTCACGGACACAGTCTAGCACTTTACCCGAGGCGTACTCGCTTTCATTGAGCCTGGTTGAGATGTGCATGTGCCAATGTGGAAATTTTGCCCCTACTGCCTCGATCCAAGTTTGGATACCGGCCTCCCCTGTATTGATCTCTTGGCCCCCGCCAACAAGGCAGACGATCACAGCCCAATCCCTGTGTCTGTCCATCGATGAGATCAAGAATTCTGGCTCAGATTGTGAGAAACCGGGCCGATTCTTCTTGCGTCGCATGAAATCAGCAGTTTTCTCCAAGTCCCAAGCGCGCTGTGCCTCATCGAATATCGCAACATGTTCTGTTGGTGGCCCAACATCTTCCAGCACATCGTCACGGAAATGATGTACGTTTTGAATGAAGGCTTTGACGCTTTCGGCGACCTTGCCCTTTCGCACAGCGTTTCCGCGACTTCTCTGATGCGCGACCTCGTCTTGAGTCAAAGCTTCCCGCAGTACCGCGACAAGTGGGCCGTTCCCTGAAAGGAAAACGGCGTTCATCTCAGGTTCCGCTGCTCTCCGGAGGGTGGCAACATTGAGGCCTACCAGAGTCTTACCAGCCCCTGGCACTCCCGTCACGAAACAGATTTGCTTCCGTCGCTTTGTCCGTGCCTCGTCGACCAAATACTCAATCCGAGAGGACGTTAGGCGAAGATTCTGGGCGCCCGCATCATAACGTGCGATTGCTTCGACTGAGTGATGAGCATAAAGAACGCGCGCTGCTTCAATGATAGTGGGCGTCGGGCGATAGGGGGCGTGAGGCCAGTTTTGCTCGTCGAGAGTCAATCCTCTGATCGTGTGCAACGCCAAGTCAATGGTTGTGCGCACAGAGGAAGGATGGGACGCGATGGGTCTGTACAGATTGTCGTCATCGGCGCGCAATTCAACTGGCTTTGAATCACTGGCTGCAGTTGGTACGAGAACCGGAATGACTGGGGCTGAATGACTCGCTGCATGGAAATTCTTTAGGTCGAGGGCGTAGTCCCATACTTGTTCGATTGCTGCTCGGTCAAACAGGGTCTCACCAACTTTGAACTCAAGCACAAAGATGATCGGGCTCAGCAGCAGAATTACATCTACGCGTTTACCCATGCGCGGGATGCTAAATTCCAAGAGAATCGAACCCTCTAGGCCAGTGAGTTGTTCTTGAAGGAGCTTAACCTGTTCTAGCCATGCATCCCGCTGTCCTGGAAGAATCGCAAACTCGCTGTTCGTGGCCAGTCTTCCAATGATCGATTCGCAATCAACCCGAAGAAACTCTGTGATCGACTCGGCATACCATGCCCGTGAAGGCGAGTGTTGTGCCTGAGGTCGAGCGAATCTTTCCATGCGAACAGGCAATCGAGGTAAGGGGTGCAACATGTGAGGCGTTAGTCACTCTACCAACCCGAGAGCCACGTGCCTACAATCTCCAGTGTCAATGAATCCCAAGCGGGCCGCGACGATGATCCATGCCAGTTACGACGTGATCGTGCTCGGGCTGGGGGCGATGGGCAGTTCCGCCGCCTACGAGCTAGCCCGGCGGTGCCGCCGCGTGCTTGGCCTCGAACAGTTCAATCTCGGCCACGATCGCGGCAGCTCGCACGGGCAGACCCGCATCATCCGCAAGGCCTACTTCGAGCATCCCGATTATGTGCCGCTTTTGCACCGCGCCTTCGAACGCTGGTACGAGCTCGAGCAACTGCGCGCCGAGCATCTGTTTACCGAGTGTGGCTGCTTGAACATCGGTCAGCCCGGCGGCGAGCTGATCGATGGCGTGCGCGCCTCGGCCCGGCAGCACCAGCTGGCCACCGACGAGTTGACGGCCGCCGAACTGCGAAAAAGCTTCCCCCAGTTTCGTTATGGCGATGACTACGTGGGCGTGCTCGAGCGCGAGGCGGGCTTCCTCTATGTCGAGAAATGCGTGAAGGCGTATCAGGAAGAGGCGGCGGCCCTCGGGGCTCAGCTGCGTGAACATGAGCCCGCCGTTTCCTGGCAGGTCAACGGCAAAGGAGTGGTGGTTCAGACCAGGAGCCATCAATTTGCGGCCGATCGGCTGGTGATCACGGCGGGCGCCTGGGCCGCGCCCGTGCTTGCCGAGCTGAAGTTGCCCCTCACGGTAAGGCGCAAGGTCTTGCTCTGGTTCGCCACCAGCGACGAGCGCAAGTATCGCCGTGACGTGTTTCCGATTTACCTGAGCGAGTTGCCGGGGGGCAAATACTTCTACGGCTTCCCGGTCATCGATCGCCAGGGTCACAAGGTGGCGCGGCACGACGGCGGCGACGCGGTGGCCGACCCCGCCAAGGTCAACCGGGCGGTCACGCTGGAAGACGAGAAGTGTTTGCGCGACTTTCTCGATGAGTATCTGCCCGGCGTGAACGGCCCGATGAACGCGGGCCGCGTCTGCCTGTACACGCTGACGCCCGATCAACACTTCATCATCGATCGCCATCCGCAGCACGAGCAGGTTGTTATCGCGGCCGGTTTCTCCGGGCACGGCTTCAAGTTCGCCTCGGTGGTGGGCGAGATCCTCGCCGACTTGAGCGACAAGGGGGCCAGCGACCTGCCCATCCAGATGTTTCGTCTGAACCGCTGGAGTTCAGGCGCGGCTCGCACTTGAACCTGAATCCACATACAATGTGAGCACGCTGTCGGTTCCTTCGTCTTGGTGGAACATGAATGAGGTTGTCACTTCGTATGGGGTGGCGGCAGTGGTGATCGTGTCAGCGCTGGTATTGCGCTTGCTGCTCGGGCCGTGGCTAGGCGATCGGCAGCCCTTCGTGACCTTCTATCTGGCAGTGTTCTTTCTCTCCTGGTACGGCGGCCGCAAGCTGGCCCTGTTCGGCTTGCTGGTGGGCACGCTGGGAGTCGCTTTTTTCGTGTTGCAGCCCCACGGGTCGCTCGCGGTCTCCGGGGTGGAGTTTCAGGTCGGCCTCCTGATGTTCCTGTTCGTGAGCCTGGGCTCCATCTTCTTTTTCGAAGTCGTCGACAAGCGCCGCGCTCTGGAGCAGGAGATCGAAGTGCGGCAGGCGGCCGAACGCAGGCTGGCCGAACGCGAGGAAATGCTACGGATCACACTGGCCAGTATTGGCGACGCGGTCATCACAACCGACGAGCGCGGCGCGATCACGAACCTGAATGCCACGGCGCGAAACCTGACGGGCTGGTCGCTGGATGAAGCCGGCGGCCGCGACCTGGACCAGGTATTCCGCATCATCCACCAGCACACCCGACAACCAATCCGCAATCCGGTGCACACGGTACTGGAGCAGGGCCAACCTACCGGTCTCGAGAATCACACCCTGCTTATCGGCCGGGACGGCACCGAACGGGTCATCGACGACAATGCGGCCCCCATCATCAGCGGCGATGGGCAGCGGCGCGGCGCCGTGCTGATCTTTCGTGACGTGACCAGCCAGCGCAAGCTCCAGCAAGACTTGCAACAGAGTCAAAAACTGGAGGCGATTGGCCGGCTCGCGGGGGGGATTGCTCACGACTTCAATAACCTGTTGACAGTGATCCTTGGCTACACCGATCTGCTGCTTGCCACCAGCCGCACCGAGCCGTTGCAAGAGCCGCTGCGCGAGATTCGCAGCGCCGGGGAGCAGGCGGCCAGCCTGACGCGGCAACTGCTCGCCTTCGGTCGCAAGTCCATCTTGCAGCCGAGGGTCATGGATTTGAACGATGTGGTCCGCCCGTGCGAGAAGATGTTGCGTCGACTGATCGGCGAGAACATCGAGTTTGTCTGCGAGCTCAAGCCCCTGTTGCAGCCCGTCTATGTCGACGTCAACCAGATCACTCAGGTGCTGACGAACCTGGCCATCAACGCACGCGATGCCATGCCGGAAGGGGGCAAGCTGACCATCAACACCGAGCAGGTTGAGTACAGCCCGGCCGATTGTTTGAAGCGGGCCCAGCTCAAGCCGGGGCGTTTTGTCGTCTTGACGGTCAACGACAATGGATTTGGCATGAGCCCTTCGGTGCAGCAGTACGTCTTCGAGCCCTTCTTCACCACCAAGGAACCGGGCAAGGGGACCGGACTGGGACTGGCCACCGTGCACGGCATCGTGGAGCAGAGCGACGGCTTCATCCTGCTCGACAGTGCACCGGGCCAAGGCACGACCTTTCGCGTCCATTTTCCCGCCATGGACGAGCAGCCCGAGGAAGAGCCGGCGGGCATGCCAATGCGGGTCGGCCCGGGGCACGAAACGATCTTGCTGGCCGAGGATGAACCCTCCTTGCGGCAAATGGCGCGGCAGGCGCTGGAAGCGGAGGGCTATACCGTGCTGGAAGCCGAGAACGGACTCGCCGCCCTCGCGCTGGCCCGCGCTCACGGTGGACCGATTCACCTTCTGGTCACCGATCTGGTCATGCCGCGGATGGGCGGTCGTGTGCTGGCCGAGCAACTCCGCGATCTTCATCCTGACGTCCGGGTCCTCTATGTGACCGGCTACACTCCCGATGAGATGGAACGGCAGGCCGTCGCCAGACCGGACGCGGCCTTACTGCAGAAGCCGTACACGTTGAAGGCCCTGACCGCCAAGATTCGCGAATTGCTCGATCCGTCCTGACGAACGGGGGCTCTACTGTCCAGCGTGCGGGCAGGCATCTAAAAAAGCAACATGGGGGCGGAATCGCTGGAACGGGTGCACGAGTTGCCGCGCCTGCCGGCGCGGCCCGGCAACAGCAACAAGGGCACGTTCGGCCGAGTGCTGGTCATCGCCGGCAGCCGTGGCATGTCTGGCGCGGCGGTGCTGGCGGGCAGCGCGGCCCTGCGTGCCGGCGCCGGGCTCGTTACCGTTGCTTGCCCCGAACCGATCTGGCCTCAGGTCGCGGTAGGCAATCCCTGCTACACGACCAGGCCACAGGCAGCAGATGAAGGAGGTCGACTGTCCTTTCGTGCCGAGACTGAGCTCCTCGAGCTGGCAGCGAAGAATGATGTGGTCGCTGTCGGCCCGGGTCTGGGCCAGAGCGACGACATCGCCATGCTGGTGAGGTCGCTGCTGAAAACGACCAAGCCGCTCGTCATCGACGCCGATGGCCTGAACGTGCTCGAGGGCCTGGTCGACGAGCTGAAGCGGTCGGCGCCACTGGTGATCACGCCTCATCCGGGGGAATTCGGCCGGCTGATCGGCAAGTCGCCGGGCGCGGTACAAGCACAGCGTGAAGAGCTGGCCGTGCCCTT
>JBFWSD010000069.1:0-12285 GCA_050248575.1 Gemmataceae bacterium | reverse complement strand
CAGCTGGCCAGCACGTCGACGTCTCGATCAGCGTCACACCCGAAGAAACGCACGGCGAGGATGTGGGCGTTGCGGCCATCGAACGTGCCGTGACCGCACGCAAGGCGACCGCACGACGCCGCAACGCGCGATTGGCCATCACGCAGATCCTGGCCACCGAGAAGGACATTGGCGAGGCGGGCCGGCGCATCCTCGAAGCCGTCTGCCGCGGCTTGCAATGGGACCTGAGTTGCCTGTGGCTGGTAGATCCTGCCAGCGACGTGCTGCGTTGCCGGGAAACCTGGGCCGATCCCGAGCGGCACCTGGACGAATTCGAGCGGGCGAGCAGGGCACTGGTCTTCCACCGTGGCGACAACTTCCCCGGCCGCATCTGGGCCAGCGGCGACCCGGAATGGGTGCCCGACGTCGTCGACGATCCTGACTTTCATCGCGCCGAGCCCGCGCGGCAGGCCGGCTTTCACGGCGCCTTTGCCTTCCCGGTCACCTCGGGGGACGAAGTGCTGGGCGTGGTCGAGTTCTTCAGCCGCGACGTCCGCGAACCCGACGCCGATCTCCTGGAAATGATGACCACCATCGGCGGCCAGATGGGGCAGTTCCTCAAACAATGCCAGATCGAACAAAACCTGCGCCGCAGCGAGGCCGAACTCGCCGACTTCTTCGAAAACGCTACCATCGGCCTGCACTGGGTCAACCCCGAAGGCATCGTCATCCGCGTCAACCAGGCCGAACTCGACATGCTTGGCTATCGCCGCGAGGAATACCTGGGGCATCACATTGCCGAGTTTCATGCCGATCCGCCCGTGATCGAGGACATCCTGCAACGTCTCAGCCGTGGCGAGACGTTGCACGAGCTGCCCGCCCGGCTGCGCTGCAAGGACGGCGCCATCAAGCAGGTCATGATCAGCTCCAACGTCTATCGGGAAGCGGGCCGTTTTGTACACACGCGCTGCTTCACCCGCGACGTCACCATCCAGAAGCAAGTCGAACAGTCGCTGCGCGAGAGCGAGAAACGTTTCCGCACACTGGCGTTCAATGCGCCGGCGGCCATCTTCATCAAGGACCTGGAAGGGCGCTACACCTTCGCCAACAAGCTGGCCTGCGAAACGCTGAATCGGCCCGAGGGGCTCGTCGGTTGCACCGATCGTGAACTGATGCCTGCCGAGAGCGCCGCCGGTCTCGAGCAACACGATCGGGAGGTGATCGCCACCGGGCAGCCCATCGAGACCGTGGAGCATGTGCTTGGCCCCGGCTTTGACTTCCAGTTCCTGTCGGTGAAGTTTCCACTCACCGACGACCACGGCCAGATCGAGGGGGTCTGTGGCGTGGCCGTCGATATCACGGGCCGCATGCACGCCGAGAAACGCTTGCTGGAAAGCGAACGCCGCTTTGCCGCCCTCGCCGAACTCGTGCCCCAGCTGGTCTGGACCGCCGGCCCCGACGGCAACGTCGACTACTTCAATCAGCGCTGGTACGACTACACCGGCGCCATCTATGAGCAATCCGTCGGCGATGGCTGGGTCGAGTTCGTTCATCCCGACGATCGCGCCACGTCGTTGAAACACTGGCAGGAATCGCTGCGCACCGGCACGCCCGCCGAGGTCGAACACCGCATGCGCAGCGCCAGCGGCAGTTACAGCTGGTTTCTGGTGCGCGGCGTGCCCGTCCGCGACGACAGCCAGCGCATTGTCAAATGGTTCGGCACGTGCACCAACATCGACACGCACAAACGCGTGGAGCGTTCGGTGCGCTTTCTGGCCGACGCCAGCGCCGCGCTGGCCTCGCTGGTGGATTACGAGAGCACGTTGCAGCGCGTGGCCAAGCTGGCTGTGCCGTTCGTGGCTGACTGGTGCTTTGTCGATATGCTCGAAGCGGATGGCAGCCTGCGACCGGTGGCGGTGGCGCACGGCGATCCCGAGCGGGTCAAGCTGGCCCGGGCAATCCTCGCCCGGGAGCCGGCCCGCGACAACGGCTTTGCGCCCCCGTTCGATGAGCCTCGCATCGTGGAGCAACCTGTGAAGACCTGGCCATTGGCCGGCGAACTCGGGCTGCGCGCACTCCTGCAAGTGCCCATGCGCAGCCGCGGTCGCACCATGGGGCTGCTGACCTTTGCCAGTGCCGAATCGGCCCGCCTCCTCGGCCAGCCCGACCTGGCCCTTGCCGAGGACCTTGCCCATCGCGCCGCCATCGCCATCGAGAACGCCCGGCTCTATCAAGAAACACGCGAGGCCGATCGCCGCAAGGACGAATTCCTGGCCACCCTCGCCCACGAGCTACGCAATCCGCTTGCCCCGATCAGCAATTGCGTGCAGATCATGCAGCATCGCCAGCTCGAGGATCCGCAACTGCAATGGGCCCAGGACATCATCGGCCGTCAAGTCCGTCACCTGGCCCGGCTGGTCGATGATCTGCTCGACATCTCGCGCATCACGCGGGGCAAATTCCGGCTGCGCAGCGAATCGCTCGAGCTCGTTGCCCTGGTGGAACGGGCCATCGAGAACAGCCGGGCCGCCATCGCCGAGAAGAACTTGAACTTCGAAGTCAAGTTGCCCGACGCGCCCGTGCCCATGGTCGGCGACGCCACCCGCCTCGAACAGGTTCTCAGCAACTTGCTCAGCAACGCTTCCAAGTACACCGAACCGGGGGGCAGCATCACGCTGACCATGACGCGCGACGAAGCCGGCGTGACGATTCGCGTGCGCGACACCGGCATCGGCATCGACAACGAGCTGGTCGAACACGTGTTCGACATGTTCGTGCAGGCCGATCACGGCGCGCAAGGGGGGCTGGGCATCGGTCTGTCTCTCGTCAAGAGACTGGTGGAAATGCACGGTGGCGAGGTGACGGCGCAAAGCGCCGGCAAGGGGCAGGGGAGCGAGTTCATCGTCCGCTTGCCTGTCCGGGCCGGGACGACCTGCACGCAAACCCGTGACGAACAGATCAGGGAGCAGCGGCCCCCGCAACGTATTCTTGTGGTCGACGACAACGTGGACGCAGCCGACTCGCTGGCGGCCCTCTTGCGCCTGCAAGGGCACGAAGTACGCATCGCCCACGACGGGCCGGACGGGCTCGAACTAGCCGAACAGTTTCATCCCCAGCTCGTCTTCCTCGATCTCGGCATGCCGCACATGGATGGCTTCGAGGTTGCCAGCCGACTGCAACAGAACCTTGCCGCCGCCATCCTGATCGCTGTCACCGGCTGGGGGCAACAGCAAGACCGCCAGCGCACGCGGCAGGCTGGCTTTCACCACCATCTTGTCAAGCCGGTCACGCCCGAAGTGCTGAACGATTTGCTCGATCACTTGCTGGGCTAATCACCGTTGCTTTTGCATGGACAGGCAGGGCTGCGGGCAAGATAATACTCCTGTGCCGTTTCCGATGATGACTGAGCAGGACCCGAACATGTCCAGGCCGGTGGTGACCACGAGTCAACGCATTCTGGTGGTCGATGACAATGCCGATGGCGGCCGCTCTCTGGCCATGCTGCTCACGTGCCATGGCCGCGAAGTGCGCGTCGAGGTGGACGGACCGGCCGCTTTGCAGGCCGTCGACGAATTCCAGCCCGACTGCATCGTGCTCGACATCGGACTGCCCGGCATGGATGGCTTCGAGATTGCCCGCCGCATCCGGGCCAATCCCGACTGCCGCGTGCGGTTGATCGCCGTGAGCGGCTTTGCCGCCGAAGGAGACGGCCGCTCCGCCGATTTCGATCATTACTTCGTCAAGCCCGTCGACATCGACAACCTGCTGGCCATTCTCTGAGCCCCGCTGGCACGCGGCTTGCACCTTTCCCTTCACGAATTGCATCCTTACAGTCGCGCCGCTGTGGAAATCCCGAAAAACCTAGGTTTTTCAAGGAATCCTGCACAGGCGTTATTCTTCTTCACCCTCGGAGTGAGAAAAGCTATGCTCACTAATCGAGAAGGAAGCTGCGCAGTAGTGGACGACCCCAGGATCACCGTGAATGGCGGAGAGGCAGACTCCTCCCTGCCGCCCGCGGACGATCCCGTCGTGGATGTCAGCACCATGGTTGCAGCCAGCGGGCCAGATGGGGAAGCGGAAGTGCCAGCGCAGCTGGCCCCTGCCGATAGTCCCCTGCGCCGCATCCTGATCGCCGACGACAGTGACAAGGCGTGTCGTCATTTGCAAGAATTGCTGGGCAGCGAACAGAACACTCTGGTAGACGCCTGCCGCAACGGCGACGCCGCGCTGGAAGCCCTTACCGATCCCGAGCGCAACTACAGCATCTTCCTCACTGACCTCAAGATGCCCGGCCTTGACGGCATGCAGCTCATCGAGGAGGTGCAGAAGCGCAACCTGCCCGTCACCACGATCGTGATGACCGGCTTTGGCAGCATCGAACAGGCCGTGCAGGCCATGCGCATGGGGGCCTACGATTTCCTGACCAAGCCGATCGATCCGGAGCACTTGCGGCTAGTGGTGCGGCGGGCGTTGCGCGAGCGGCACCTGCAAGACGAGGTGCTGGCATTGCGTGCCCGCATTCAGGATCGCTATTCCTTCCACAACATCATCAGCAAGAGCGAGCGCATGCATGCGGTGTTCGAGCTGATCGCCAATGTGGCGCACACGACCACGACCGTGCTGATCGAGGGTGAGACGGGCACGGGCAAGGAACTGGTGGCGCGGGCCATTCACGAAGCGTCAGCGGCCGCGCGCTCCGGGCCATTCGTGGCCATCAATTGCGCAGCCCTGCCCGAAAACTTGCTCGAGAGCGAGCTGTTTGGACATGAGAAAGGCGCCTTCACTGGCGCCGTGCAATTGCGGCAGGGCCGCTTCGAAATGGCCGACGGTGGCACGATCTTTCTTGATGAAGTGGGAGAATTGCCCCCGTCGCTCCAGGTCAAGCTGCTTCGCGTCTTGCAAGAACGCAGCTTCGAACGCGTGGGGGGCAGCAAGACCATCCATGTCGATGTGCGGGTGATCACGGCCACCAATCGTTCGCTGGCCGGCATGGTCAAGCGCAAACGCTTCCGCAAGGATCTGTACTATCGCGTCAACGTGGTGCGGATGCGGCTGCCGCCGTTGCGAAAGCGGCCCGAAGACATTCCCCTGCTGGCAACACACTTCGCCGCCAAATATGCGGTGGAAGGGGAGCCCGTGCGCAAGATCTCGCCGGAAGCGATGGAGATCTTGCTCAATCACCACTGGCCGGGCAACGTGCGCCAGCTCGAGAATGTGATCGAGCGGGCCGCCGTGATCGCGCGGGGCGACACCATCGAGCCACAGCACCTGGCGCGGGAAGTGTCGCGGCGGCGCAAGCCCAAGTCGGCCGAGGTGGCGCCGAACGTCGATACGGCGCAGCCCTTGCCCGACCTGTTGCGCAATGTCACGTCTTCGGTCGAGGAAGAGTACATTCGCAAGGTGCTGGCGCAATGTGGCGGCAACGTCACCGAAAGTGCCAAGGTGTGCGGGCTGTCCCGGCGCAGCCTCACCGCCAAGATTGCCGAGTATCAGATCGATCGCCGCGCCCTGCGGGGCCGCCCGCGCGAATGATCCATTTGTCACGTTTCAGCGTTGAGAAGGTGAGATGGCCATTTCCGTCGTGGAGATTCTTGCCCGGTTGAATCGCACGCTTGCCAGCATGGACGCGGTGCGGCAGGGAGACGCGCCCGCGCGCGCTGCGTTGCTGGCCCGCCTCGGCGCTGGTCTTGATGAAACCAGCGTTGCCGGGCTGTGCCGCCTGCAACAGGGAGAAAATGCGGCCCTGACGGTCTGCGATCCGGCTGGCGCTCCGCGCGCCGACTGGCAGGCCATTCTCGAGGACGAACTGAACTGGGCGAGTTTGCCGGAATGGCAGGCGGGCCAGGCTCCCGCCGGACTGCAGTTGCCCGGTCACGTGCTGGCCCTCAAGAGCGAACCTGAGGCCTCGCTGGCGCTCGGGCTGGTCTTGCCGAAGCCGCGCGGCAGGCAGGCGCTGTCTTTGCTCAGGGAACTGCTGTCCGCGGTGATCGCGCACGCCAAGCTCGCGGCCAACGCTGGCCCGGCATCCGCTGCGCTCCTCTGCGAGGAACGGAACAAGGGCGACGTGGCCGAGTGCGCTTCGGTCTTTCATCACGAGCTGGGCAATACGCTGAACAACCTGATGCTCGACGCCGCGGCCCTCGAACGCGAGCTCGACGGCAACGGCTCGCCGCGCATCAAGGAAATCAAGCAGACGGTAGCCTGCTTCGCAGAGCAGATGAAGTTGTTCTTGCAGTATCGCCATGCCCGCCGCACGGCGGCCTACCCCGTTGATCTGCACGAGATCCTGCGCGGGGCAGTCCGGGACCTGGGCGGCCCGATCCAGCTCGACCTGGCCGACGACGTGCCGCACATCCCTGGCACGGCCAGTGACCTGACACGCCTGGTGAGGCTGCTCCTCAGCAATGCGCGGGCGTGCGGCAACGGGCAGCCAGGCCACATCGTGGTCCACACCGAACGGCAGGGCCAGAACGTGTTGTTGACCGTCACGGCGCCCGGCCCGCAACTTTCCGTGGAAGAGTGGCGCCGCGTCTTCGAACCCTTCGAGGATGTGGCCGAGGGAATCAATGGATTGGAGCTGGCGGTGTGCCGCTCCCTGGCGCGGCGTTTTCAAGGCAAGCTGTCCGGACAGAGCAACGCACCAGGACACACCGTCTTCACCTGCGAGTTCGCCACAGAGATGGGGTAGCGCGATGCCAGTTGCCTTGCTAGTGGAAGACAACCGAATGAACCGCAAGCTGTTGCGGGACATCTTTTCGTTGCGCTTCGAGGTGCTCGAATCGGCGGATGCGGAGCAAGCCGCGGAACTATTGCAAGAGCATCATCCCGACGTGATCATTCTCGATTTGCAACTGCCCGGCATGAGCGGGCTCGAGTTTCTGCGCTTGCTGAAGGGCGCTCCGGAAACCGCCGACATCCCGGTCGTGGTCATCTCGGCCCATGCCATGCCGGACGACATCCGTCAGGCCCGGGCCAGCGGCTGCGTCGAGTGTGTCACCAAGCCGATTGTCGAGGATCCATTCCTGTTCGCCGATCGCATGACGAGATTGGTGGCCGCCGGTGCGCGCAAGGACCACGACTGACCGGCGTCGATCATGGGGGCTGCCATGAGGCTGTGGCGCTGGCTGAATTCACTCCGGGCCCGGTTGCTGGTGGGATTCGTCATCCCGCTGGTGCTGTTCCTGGGAGCAGCCATCGCGGCCTACGTGACGATCGAGCGGCTGTTGACGGCTTTGGCTCTCGAGCAGAAATCGCAGCAGGTCATTGCCCACGCCACCGGCTTCAAGAACGACATGGCCCGGATGGCTGCCGCCGAACGGGCTCATCATCTCCTTGGCGATCAGGAATTCAAGGACTCCTTCGAGAGCACCTGGCGCATCTTTCAGCACAATCTCGATGAGTTCCGCAACCTGCTGGCGGGCCATCCCAACCAGCAGGCGCGCGTCCAGCGCCTGGCCGAGCTGGCCAGCAAGTGGCACGAGCTCGCGCAGGCCGATTTCGCCCTCTTCACCGACCGGATCCAGCTCTTCAAAGAATTTGAGAGCAAGCTCAAGCTGCGCATCGCTGTCAAGAACATGGCCGAGATCGACGCCGTGCTCGACGAGATCGTGGAGACCGAGACGAACCGTCTGGCCCTGCAACGCGAACACGTGCAGCAAACGACCCAGGAAGCCGTCTGGATCATTCTCGGGGCCACCCTGCTGGCGATCGTGCTGTCATTATTGATCTCGCTGCAGTCGGCGCGGACGATCGCGGCGCCGGTGGCCGCGCTGAACGAGGCGGCCCGCGAGTTCCGGCGGGGCCGCTTCGCCGCGGTCACTCCCAGCGGCCCGACCGAGATTGCCGAGCTGGCCCGCAGCTTCGATTTGATGGCAGTGGCCCTTTCCGAACGCGATTCGTGGCTGCAATCCAGCGAGCGCCGCTATCGCACCTATGTCGGCGCCACCTCGCAGATCCTCTGGATCACGCCCGGCGATCCGGCCTGCGCGACCGACTTCTCCAGCTGGTGCGCCTTTACCGGACAATCCGAACAAGACGTGCTGCAACAGGGCTGGATCCAGGCACTCCACGACGAAGATCGCGAACGCTTCCAGTCGCGCTGGCAAGTGTTCAGGGAAAAGAAAGAGGGCTCGTTCGACGACGAGTTCCGCATCCGCCGCCACGACGGCATCTATCGCCTGTTCTCCTGCCGCGCCGTGCCCATCGTCGACGCGCACGGCAACGTGCTGGAGTGGATCAATTCCTGCACCGACATCACTGACCGTGAACAGGAGAAAGAGCTGCGCCGCGAGAAAGAGTCCGCCGAAGCTGCCAACCAGGCCAAGAACCGTTTCCTGGCGCGTATGAGTCACGAGCTGCGCACACCGCTCACGACGATCATCGGCATGTCGCGCATGCTCGGCACGAAACAGTTCGGCGACCTCAATGACAAGCAGGCCGACTACGTTGCCGACATCAACCACGCCGGCGAACACCTGCTCGTGCTCATCAACGAGATCCTCGACCTGGCCAAGATCGAGGCGGGCCGCATCGACCTGGTCGCCCGCGATGTGGCGCCCACCGAAATTCTGGCCCGCATCGTCGCTATCTTGCAGCCCCTCGCCGACGACAAGCAGCTCACCCTCGAGTTGACAGCGCCTCCCAGGGATCAACAGCTCAGCACCGATCCGGTCCGCTTTGAACAGGTGCTCCTCAACTTGCTGGCGAACGGCATCAAGTTCACGCCGCCCGGGGGCAAGGTGGGGGCCAGCAGTTACTGGGTGGACAGCGTCGAACCGGCCGCGCAGCGCTGTGGCTTCGCGGAAGCTCGAGGTTTGCGGATCGACGTGATCGATACGGGCAACGGTATCCGGCCGCAAGACCGCGAGCTGATCTGGAACGAATTTCAGCGGCCCAGCCATAACGGCAGCGAAGGGGCCGGCATCGGGCTGGCCCTCAGCCGCAAGCTCGTCGAATTGATGAGCGGCGTCATCTGGCTCGAACGCACTTCTGAAACGGGCAGCTGCTTTTCCTTAATCCTGCCCCGCGCGGCAACCTTCCAAACAGAAAACGGCAACCCCCACTGAAGGGAGTTGCCGTTGCGGCCTGCGCGCGTGCTCGAAAGGCAAAGAGACTACCAGTCGTTGCCCAGGATCTGACCGTCGGCGGGCTGGGTCGCGTTCCACCACGTCGTCGGCGTGATGGTTGCCGAGATCGGCCGGACACTGCCGTCGCCGAGCACTACCAGCGAGGCGCCGGGATGGTTACTGGAGGGTCGGTCAAAATCGGCACTGGTATAGGCGACGTTGAGCTGCGGCGGCTCGGTGAAGGAAATTTTGCTGAACTTCGGCTCGCCGTAGTACGAGGAATCGGGCACGGCCCAAAGGTTGTAGTTGCTGTCCGCCGATTCGCCGAACTTCTCCGCAAACATGATCGTGTTGGAGGCGCCGTCGGGCACGTTGCCTATCGTGAAGCCCGAGGCGAACAGCGGATAGTTGGGGGCAAAACTCGTCGCCGCCGCCGTGTTGCTCCCTTTCGGGAAACCATCCGGCGTGAGCGACGGATCCGACGGGCACAGGTAGATCCGCACCGCCACGTCTTGCACGTCTGTGCCCACGAACTTGGTCGTCACCGCTTTCACCGCAACACTCGACAGGACCGGGCCAGTCGTGGTTGCGCTGGCCAGCCCCTTCTGATACAGCGCGTCTTGCTCGATGTAGGGCAACAACAAGAAATACAGCGATCCGTTCAGCGTGTTGATCTTGGCCGAGATCGGGGGCAAGCCGCCCTGGTAGCTGGACGCGTAGTTGTGCACTGCGATGCCGATCTGGCGGAGGTGGTTACCACAGCGCGTGCGGTTGGCCGCCTCGCGGACCTTCTGCACCGCGGGCAGCAACAGGCCAATCAGGATGCCGATGATGGCGATGACCACGAGTAGTTCGATGAGCGTGAAGGCGTGTGCGGGCGCGCGCCGGCGCGCACAGCGGACGTCTCGGATACAGCAGCGGTTGAGCATGGACCGGACCCTCTCCTTGGAGCGAAGCAGCCACCGAAATCGAGACGGGTTGCTGGCGAGCCCGCTCGGAAAGGGATGCAGAGATGGGCGCACATCGCGGAGTCAAACCGATGCACTGAGGGACTCTAGCTCCGCTGTGCGCAGCCGTCAACGGAAAAGCCTGTAACAAGCGGAGAAAGTGAGTGATGTTAATAATCTCTAATAACTTTCTAACCATTCCCGCCGCGCGCAGGCGCCGCACATGGGGACCAGGGCAATATCGCGGCGGGATTCGCAGCGAAACTCTCCCTGGCTGTTTCGTATAATCCAGGTATCCGCAAGCTGGCTGGACGGTCGCTGCCCGGTTCGCCGGGGAGAGGAAAGTCCGGGCTCCACAGGACACGGTGGTGGGTAACGCCCACCGTCCGCGAGGACAGGGAAAGTGCCACAGAAAAGATACCGCCTCGGCGGGCTTGCTCGCCGCGGTAAGGGTGAAATGGTGCGGTAAGAGCGCACCGCGGCCCGGGTGACCGGGCTGGCAGGGTAAACCCCACCGGGAGCAAGGCCAAATAAGGGAGCAGGACCGGTCCGGTCCGCCATGACTCTCGGGTAGGCTGCTCGACCCGCCGGGCAACCGGCGGGCTAGATAAATGACCGTCGCCGCACCTCGGTGCGGGACAGAACCCGGCTTACCGGCCAGCTTGCGGACAAGTCATGAAGAGGAGCCGGAAAACCCGGCTCCTCTTCCTTTTGCGCTCGTGCCGATTGTGCGGGCTGGGGTGCTCCGATCTTCCCGGTAAATTTGCCCGATCTTGCTGGATACACTTGAAGTGACTCTTTATCATATTCTCCGCGGCTTACCTATTTTGACATGTTTGCCTTGAGGGAAGAGTCACATGCGAATCAGCTTCATCACGGGCACCCTGGCACTTCTGATCGCGTCGGCGCCGGTCCGGGCAGGCAACTGCTGCACTCCTTGCGTCACCACCTGCTGCACGCCGACCATCACCTGGGTCGAGAAGACCGTGACTTGCTACAAGTCCGAGATGCGCGAACGCGAAGTCGTTTGCACGGTGCGTACGCCCGTCTACAAGGAAGTGGTGGAGACGCGCAAGGTGGTCCACTATGTGCCCGAGCACCGCACCGAGAAGCGGACCATCGTCTGCATGAGGCCCGAATGCCGCATGATGGAACGGGTGGTGACTTGCCTGCAGCCCGTCCAGGTCAAGTGTGTCGATCCCTGCACGGGCTGTGAAACTGTCTGCTGCAAACTGCAACCCGTCCAGAAGAAGGTCACCGTCCCCTGCACGGTACTGGTCAAGGAGACGAAGGAAGTCGAGGTGCCCGTGTGCGTGCTCAAGCCGGTCGAGCAGACCGTTCAGTGCAAGCGCATGGTGTGCGAGTTCAAGACCGAACAGGTGAAGACCAAGCAATGCTATTGCGTGATGGTCCCCTACGAGACCAAGATCAAGGTGCCGGTGTGCACGATGGTTTGCAAGTAAATCAAAACTAGAAACGAGAAATCAGAAACCAGAAGCGTTGGAACCGGAAACCAGATACTCTGCTGGTTTCTGGTTTCAAGTTTCTAGTTTTGCTTGCGCGTAACTTCTCCGTGACTGGATCCGATGAGATGCAAGGAGTGCTGGGTCTCGATATCGGCGGGGCCAATCTGAAGGCCGCGCACACGTTCGGCGCAGCCCGGTCGATTTCCTTCGCGCTGTGGCGGACCCCGGAACAACTCGCTGGCCGCCTCCAATTCCTCATACGTGAACTGCCCGCTGCCGATGTGCTGGCCGTGACGATGACCGGCGAGCTGTGCGATGCCTTCGCCACGCGCCGGGCCGGTGTGAACGCTATCCTCGATGCGGTGCGGCAAGCGACAACGTTGCCCGTGCGCGTCTGGCGCACCGATGGCCGATTTGCCGACCTCGATTCTGCCCGGGAGACTACCTGGCAAACCGCTTCCGCGAACTGGCTGGCCCTCGCCACCTACGTGGGCCGCTATGCCCCGGAGGGGCCCGCCCTCCTCATTGACATCGGCTCCACTAGTACCGATGTCATCCCGCTGGTCGATGGCCGCCCCTGCCCGCAGGGCCGCACCGATCCCGAGCGACTTCGATCCGGAGAACTCGTCTATACCGGCGTGCGCCGTACGCCGCTCTGTGCCCTGCTTGGTTCAAGCGTGGCCGCCGAACTGTTTGCGACCACCCTCGATGTCTATCTGGTGCTGGGCGAACTGGCGGAAAACAGTGACGATTGCGACAGCGCCGATGGACGGCCTGCCACAAAGCAGCAGGCGCACGCACGTCTGGCTCGCATGTTCCTTGAAGACG
>JBFWSD010000068.1:0-12322 GCA_050248575.1 Gemmataceae bacterium | reverse complement strand
GAGATAGCGGGCTCGATCCGGGGGCGGCACGGCCCGCCAGGCGGGGAACGCCTTCGCCGCCGCCGCACACGCCTCGTCCACCTGGGCCGTGGAGGCTTCACGCACCTCGGCAATCGTCTCCTTGGTGTCGGCGGGATTGGCGATGCGGCGGGTTTGCGGGCCGTTGCCGGTCTGCCAGGCGCCGCCGATGAGGTTGCCGCCCGTGCTGGCCTGGGCGGATTCTGGCCTGGTGCTGGTCGGCTGTTCCTTGAGCTTGGGTGCCATGGCAGGTTGGCCTCTCGTGAAAAGAAGAAGACGCGGCGAAGAAGCCCGGCTTCCTCGTCGCTGCAAAGTTCGATCCTACTCGCTGGGATCAATCCGGTGTAGCTATGCTAGGGCAATGCAGCCCGTTTGCCCACTCCATGGGCAATGGCACGGAAATTGTCTGTCTGTGATTGCGTTCAGCCGCGGACGTCACCACAAGGTGTAGCCGCCATCGATGACCACGGCGGCGCCGGTCATGTAGCTCGATGCGTCGCTGGCCAGGTAGAGGGCCAGCGGCCCGATTTCTTCGGGCTCGCCGAGCCGGGCCATCGGCACCTGGCTCTCGAACGTCTGCTTCAGCTCCGGCATCTCGCTGAACCAGCGGCGGTTGGGATCGGTGAGAAAGCCGCCCGCGGCGATCGCGTTGACCGTGACGTGATGCGGCGCCCAGTCCACGGCCAGCGCCTTGGTGAAGGCGACCACGGCGGCCTTCGACGTCTCGTAGCTGCGGCCAAAGATCCCCTTGTTGACCACCATGCCGGAGATGGAGGCGATGTTGATGATCTTGCCGTAGCCCCGCTCGACCATCGCTCCCCCCAGCAGCTTGCAACAGAGAAAGGTGCTGGTCAGGTTGAGGTCGAGGATGCGCTGCCACTCCTCGAGGGGCAGTTGTTCGGTCGGGATGTTGATGCGTCGGCCCCCGACGTTATTGACCAGGATGGGGATCGGCGCGAAGTTGGCGAGGGCCTGCTGGCACATGCGTTCGGCTTCGGCCGGGCTGCCCACGTCGGCAACCAGGGTGTCGACGCGGCGGCCAAAGCGGGCCAGTTCCGACTGGGCCCGGGCCAGGCTATCGGCCTCGCGGCCAACCAGGACCAGGTCGGCGCCTGCTTCGGCGAAGGCCTCGGCAATGGCCCGCCCCAGACCGCGGCTGCCCCCGGTGATCAGCGCCCGTTTGCCTTCGAGCCGGAACTTGTCGAACACGCCCATGGGAATCTCCTCGTCAATCCTCGGCAACGCGGCGGCGGCCGCTCTTGAGGGCCGAACGCTGCTTCTTCGCCTTCAGGCGTCGTTCCTTGGCGCCGCGGCCCGGCCTGGTCTTCTTCCGCGCCTTCGGCACGGCCACGCCGTCGAGCACGATGTGCCGGAGTTTTTCCAGGCAATCTTCGATATTGCGGGGCTGATCGCGGTAACGCTGCGAAGTCACGATCAGCTCGCCCTCGTTGCTGAGTCGACTACTTAGCCGTGCTTGCAGACGATCTTTCACCTCCGCGGGCACACTCGGGCTGTCACGCAAGTTCCAGCGCAGCACCGCCTTGGAAGCGACCTTGTTCACGTTCTGCCCGCCCGGGCCGCTGGCGCGCACGAACGACCAGCGGAACTCTTCGTCCGGAATCTGAATCTGTGCATTGACCAGCAAACTCATCGTGTCAGTGTAGCGGAAGGGCACGGATGACGTAAGAACGGTTGGGAACGGTCAGCCCGACGCGCAATGGTCAACGAAGATGCATGGGCAGCGTGTCGATGTAGCAGGAACCGGCCACGGTGCCGACGGCGATCGCGCGGCCTTCAGGGCCAAGTGTCGCCGAGATGGCCTGGCCACGAAAGCGCTGACTGTGCAGTGCTTCCCGAGTCTCGGCATCCCAGAGGATGACGAGGCCCGACTTGCCGGCGGTGAGGATGCGGCGGCCATCGCTGCTGTAGGAAACGTCGTAGACCGGATCGTCGTGACCGAGCAGGCAGCCGCCGGGCAACAACTTGCCCGTGGCAACTTCCCAGGACAGCACGGCCCCCGACTGGGCGCCTGCCAGCAAGAAGCGGCCGCACGGTGAGAAGGCCAGGCTGAAGACCGGCCCGGCATTGGTGGCCAGATCCCCCTTGGGTGTTCCGTCGAGGGCGTAGAGGTGGACGATGCCGTCGAGGCCGGCAACGGCGAGCATGTCTTCCGCAGGCGCGAGGGCCAGGCAGAAGAGTGCACCGGGCTGGTGGACGTCGATGGTGGAAAGGAGCTTGCCCTGGGGCGACCACAGCTTGAGGAGTCCGTCGGTGCCGCAGCTAAAGAGGCGGCCGTCGCGCAGAAAGGCCACGTCGTTACAGCAGCCCTGATGGGCAGACCAGCTCCTGAGTGGTTTGCCAGCGAGGCTGGAGAGGCAGATCTTGCCCGCGGTGTCGGCCGAGGCCAGTTTCTTGCCCGCGGCGTCGAAGGCGAGGCAGACGACCTTGGCCTGGTGCCCGGTCAGCTTGTGCAGCCGTCGCCCGCTGGCCACTTGCCAGAATGAGACGACGCGATCGAAACCGGCGGTTGCCAGGGTTCGACCGTCGGGGCTGAAAGCCACCGCGTAGACGGCGGCCTCGTGCCCGGCCAGAGTGCGGATCGGTTCAGAGCTGGCCTGGGGCGAACCGAGCAGGCTCGCTACAATGGCGACGATGGCAATGCGTTTCATGGCGCCCTCCTGGGACGGGAGTGCAAGCGCGGGCAGCTTTTACGTTGCAAACGGCCCGCTGTCAAGCGGAGGCGGAACTTCGCCGGGCGGCGTGTGTTGAATCGGTAGCGGCCCGTTCGGGCCGAGTCGCAATCCCAAAGTGAAGAGGTAGAGACCATGGACAAGATGAGAGGAATGGGGCTGGTTCTGCTGGCGGGCCTGCTGGGCATCGTGATGGCGTTGCCCGCCTCGGCTGCCGACGACAACGCTCCGAAAAAGAAGAAACGCAATCCCGAGAAGGTGTTCCGCAAACTCGACAGCAACAACGACGGCAAGCTCAGCAAGGACGAGTTCAAGCAGATCATCGAGCGCCGCAAGAACAAGGGCAAGCCGGTCAACGCCGAGAAGGTCGAGAAACGCTTTGGCCGCCTCGACGCCAACAACGACGGCTCCGTCACCCTCGAGGAGTTGAAGGCCGGCGTCAAGAAGAAGGGCACCAAGAAAGCCAACAAGGCCAACGCCAAGAAGAAAACCCCCGAGAACGCCTTCAAGAAACTCGACAGCAACAATGACGGCAAGCTCAGCAAGGAGGAGTTCAAGCAGATCCTCGAGCGCCGCAAGAACAAGGGCAAGAACGTCAACGCCAAGCGCTTCGAGAAGCGCTTTGCCCGCCTCGACGCCAACAGCGACGGCTCCGTCTCCCTCGACGAACTGAAGGCGGGCGTGAAGAAGAAGTCGCAGCAGTAGCGATATCGTTAACTGGATTCCAACGGAAGCCCGGCCAGCGGCCGGGCTTCTTCATTTCCGCTTCCGCAACTCCTTCACCACGCGCTCCAGTTCCCGGGGCAAGGGCGACGACCAGTGCAGCCTCTTCCCGGTCTTGGGATGATCGAAGGCCAGGTAGGCCGCATGGAGGGCAAGCCGCTGACAGCCGCTCTCGTCGGGCACGGGCTGGCCGTGCAGCGGGCGGTCGTAGATCCGTTCGCCGCAAATGGGCGTGCCCTGTTCGCCCAGGTGAATGCGGACCTGGTGGGTGCGGCCTGTCTCGAGCGTACACTCCACCAGCGTGAAGTCGCCGAGCTCCTCGACGACCTTGACGTGGGTGACGGCGTGCTTGCCATCGCCGGAGGGCGAAGTGCCCCGCCGGCCATCGCCTCGATCGCGGACGATGTGGGAGGCAACGGTGCCGGAAGCGGCGCGGCCGCGCACGAGGGCCAGGTAACGCCGCCCCACCGTGTGTTTTCGAAACTGCTCCGAGAGGCTCTTCTCGCCGTCGGGAGTGCGGGCAAAGACGACCAGTCCGCTGGTATCGCGATCGAGACGATGCACGGCACGCACGCGGCCCTTCTTGCTGTCGAGCATGGCGGGCAGCAGGTCGGCCAGCGTATCGGGCAAGTATTTGCGGGCGCGGCTGCCAAACTCGGCCGCCTCGTGGGCATGTCGCATGGTGGTGAGCCCTTCCGGCTTGTCCACCACCACCACCACGCCGTCGGCGAAGCGCAGTACCGGAACCGGGCCAGCGGGTTTTTGCCCGGCTCGAGATTGGGAGGGGGCCGGCGGCTTCCTGGGGGCTGGGTTGTCGCGGCGGCCCGGCGCGGCGACGAGTTGCAGCTTGTGCCCGGCGGCGACGCGGCGGGCCGGATCGCGGCACACCGAGCCGTTGATGCGGACGCGGCCCGCTTCGATGAGCGGGCGGACGCTGTTCCAGTCGAGTCCGAGGCGGCCACACAGCACGACCGACAGGGCACGGCCCGTTTCGGTGCGGCTGACGACGAGTTCGCGGGATTTCTTCACGCGGCAACACCAGAGTGCATGCAAGGGGGCCGGGCTCTCCGCCCGATGACGGCCGGTCACAACTGTACGGATTGAAGGCGGCACAGATCAATCTCCAATCAGGAGGTCCGGTGCAGGTTTCTCAGTTACCCGAAAAAATTCCAGATCTGGGGTGGAAGTCAACGGGCCGGGTCGCACACTTCCGTTGCACAGAGATGCACTTTGTGCAATTCGCCGCTAGTCAAAGCGTTTTCCTGCAATAAGAGCAGACAGAAATAGGCCTTCATTGCGCAAGCGGGGATGCTTCGGCCGGCGTCCGATAACCCAAGGCACCTGCAAGATCTCGTCATTGAGGCGAAAACATGCTGGAGGTGAGTGCCGTTGCGGGGCGCTGTCGAATCCGTGTCGGCAACAAAAGTCACATGGGAGTCATCAGTTACGGCATGAGCACGCGGGCCACGGCCTGGGGGCTTGCACACTCGCGATTCGGCGAGTTTCGCCTTAAATCGTCAAGCGGCAATGACCTGAGGCGATTGGCACAACAGGCTTCTTGTGCAAGAGAAGTGTGCAAGTGTGTCGTTCTCGGACAGACAAACCTGACACGTACTTTTCCCCGGCCCGGCGCATCATTATGGGAAATTAGCCCGCTGCGCAGCGAACGGGAGTTGTCGAATGATCGGTCAACCAGTGTCGCTCCGTGTCGCAACCAGATGCGAAAGTCGTGTGGCCACCGTGACTTGAGGCATTTGTTTGCGCACTTTTTGCTTTTCGGGGCCGGTGTTTTGACGCAAATCGAAATTCTGCAATGGCTAAGAGAGATCGAAAATAGGCTTCCATTGCGCAAACGGAGATTCGGCTGGTGCTGACTGCCGCGCGTCAGCGGCACCGGCGGGCTGCATCAGGCCAGTTGCCGCAGGGCCAGTTGCTTGAACAGCCCTTCTTGCTGCATCAGTTCTTCATAGGTGCCTTGCTGAACGACCTTGCCCGCGGACATGACGCAGATGCGATCGGCGTGGATGACGGTACTGAGTCGATGGGCAATGACGATGCGCGTGGCCCGCAACGCTTGCAGGCTCTGGCTGACAACGGCCTGCGTCTGGTTGTCGAGGGCACTGGTGGCCTCGTCGAAGAAGATGATGCGCGGGCGGGCCACGATGGCCCGGGCAATCAGCAGGCGTTGCCGCTGCCCGCCCGAGAGAGTCGAGCCCCCTTCGGTGACCACGGTGTGCATGCCCATGGGCATGGCCTCGATGTCGGCGGCCAGGCCGGCCAGCCGCGCCGCTTCCCAGGCGTCGTCGAGCGTCAGGTTCATGGCCCCCACGATGTTCGTGAAGATGTCGCCCGGGATGACCTTGCTGTGCTGCAAGACAACGCCGATCTGCCGGCGCACGGCGTTGACGTCGATGCTGGCCAGGTCGTGGCCGTCGTAGTAGATCGAGCCGGTCTCGGGCGTCTCGAAACCGAGCAGCAAGCGAAGCAGCGTGGACTTGCCCGAACCCGACGGGCCGACAAACGCCACGTACGAGCCCATGGGGATCTGCAGCGAAACATCCTCCAGAATACGCGGCGTGTCGGGCTGATAACGGAACGACAGATGACTGATCTCGATGCCGCCGTTGAGGTCGCCCGGGTCGGGCCGATCCTGGTTCACCTCGGGCAAAGCATCCAGAATGGGCCGCATCCGCTCCAGCAAGGGCACTACGCGCAATGCCGACAGGAAGGCCGTTCCGAGTGCCATCGTCGAGGCCAGGAACTGGATGAACGCCGCGTTGAAGGCCAGGAAATCGCCAGTCGAGATGTCGAGATCGGGCAGGAACGCCACCAGGGCAAAGATCGCCAGCGCGGTCAAGATGGGCAGCACCGCATGAAACACTGCCAGCATGTTGCCCAGCTGCTGGGCCTTGAAGGCCAGCCGTTTCTGACGCGTGAAGGTCTGGGCCCACTGGCCCAGAGCGCGATCGGCGGCGCCGGCCACGCGCAGCCTGACGATGCCGGTGATGAACTGCAACACGGCCCCCGACAGGGTGCCCTGGATCTCGTACATGTCGCGATGATAGCGCAACCTGAGGAAACCGAGCAGCACGGTGACCGCCACCACGAAGGCCGCGATCAGGCAGGCAATCAACGCCAGCTTCACGCTGTAGAAGAAGAGCAGTCCCAGCGTGAAGATCGAGAAGATGCCCGACACGAGCGACGAGACGGTGCTATCGGTCAGGATCTGCCGGATGGCGGTGAGCGACATGGCCCGGTTGGCAAGGTCGCCCGCAGTGTACTGGCGGAAGAAGGGCACGGGCAATTGCAGCAGGCGATCCCAGAGCCCGCCTTCCACGCCCATTTCCAGCTTGCCTTCGATGCGCAGCACCGCGCAGGCGCGCACCAGTTGCAAGACGGCGAGGGCCACGCTGGTGGCCAGAAGGGCCAGCACGATCAGCAACAGCTGCTCGCGCTGGGCGCCGGGGATGATCACGTCGACGACGATGCCGGTGGCTACCGGCACGACCATGGCGAGCAGCCCGGATGCGGCCCCCACGCACAGCACGCGGGCCAGGTCGCTCCAGCAGGGCAGCATGCCGAACTTGAGCAGCTCGTACGCGCCCAGTTTCTCGCCGGGGAAGGAACGATAGAAGCAGTAACCGAAGGGCTGCAAGGAATCGGCCAGTTCTTCCGTGACCGGCAGGCGCTCCTTCGTCACTGGATCTTCGAGGAGGTAACTGGTCGGCGTCACGGGCAAGAGGGCCACCGGGCGTTCGTCGCTGCCGCGAAACGCCAGCAACGGGCCGCCGTCTCTTTGCCACCAGCCCGGCGCCAGCAAAATGCGGCGCGTGCGGAAACGCGACGAGCGCGCGATCTGGGCAATCGACTCGTGGCGCTGATGACGCCGGCGCAAGTGGGGATCGGCAACGACCTCGATGCCCTGCGCCTGCCCCACGAGGAAACAGGCGGTCCAGAGCAAATCTTCGTCGCTGGGCAGGGCCAGGTCTGCCACGGTGGCGTCCATCTCGACGGCGACCAGCCGGGCCATGGTCGCCTGGCGAATGCTCTCGGCCTGCTTGGCCTTTTGCACGAGACGCTGGTGGACCTCGTTTTCGCGCTGCGCCATGCTGCGCGCCAGCCAGCGGCGCATCAGCACGTGAAAGGCGGCCAGCGCGTCGAGCAAGCGGCCTTGTTGCAAGAGCGTGCGCGTGTCGAATGCATCGAGTTGACTGCCGGCCCCGGCCAGCAGCCAGGCGCGGCCGGTGAGCGGAACGGGCGGGCTGCCCGCACGCAGCAACAGCTCGCCAATGCCGCACAGCGCCGACGAGCCCTCGCGCTGGGCGATCCACGCCGTGCCGCCCGCTGCCGACACGGGCTCGTCAGCTTCCGTTTGCCAGGTAGCGCCGGCGGAAAGGACCTGGTTCTGCCGCGGCACGGGGGGCGCACCCATGGAGCCATGCAAGGCCTGGATCCAGTCGTGCAAGAGGGCGATCAGCTCGACGGGCTGCCCATTGTTCTGCAGCAGGGCCAGGTAGCGTTCGAGCGGCACACGCAACACTTCGCAACCGGGCATGCCAAGGACGATGAGGGCCACGGCGGGCTGCGCCTCGCTCAGGTCGCAGCCGAACAGGGCCTGGCCTTTCTCGGCGCGGAAGAGATGTCGCCGCGGCCCGCCGGATTCTTTGCGCAGATAAGGGACCGCAAACACATCGGCGCTGCCCGCGCGGATGAGCCAGACGCTGCCCGGATCGTCGAGCAGCAGCGGCGTATTGGCCGAGAGGGGCTGAACCACGCCAACGGCATCGAGCAGAGCGGTGCAGTTCGTCATGGTGGAGCCTTACTGCATCTCGATGAGCCGGTGGTAGTGGCCGCCCAGGGCACAGAGCTCGTCGTGCGTGCCGCGCTCGACGATCTTGCCGCGCTCGAGCACGATGATCTCGTCGCAGTCGCGAATGGTGCTGAGGCGATGGGCAACGATGACGCAGGTGCAGCCGCGGCGGCGCAGGTTGTTGTCGATGTTCTTTTCGGTGACCGGGTCGAGGGCGCTGGTGGCCTCGTCGCAGATGAGGATGGTGGGGTTGTTGACGAGCGCCCGGGCGATTTCGAGGCGCTGCCGCTGTCCGCCGCTGAAGTTGGCGCCGGCCTCTTCCACCTTGCTTTCGTAGCCGTGCGGGCGGGAAACGATGTCGTCGTGAATGCAGGCGTCGCGCGCCGCTTGCAAGACGTCCGCCTCGGGCACCGTCGAATCCCACAGCGTCAGCGACTCCATGACCTTGCCTTCGAACAGGAAGATGTCCTGGTCGACCAGGGCCAGCGACTGATGCAAGACCCCGGAAGAAATCTCGGCGGGCCGCTTGCCGTCGAAGAGGATCTCGCCTTGCCAGGGCTGAAAGACGCCCGCCACCAGCTTGGCGATGGTCGACTTGCCGCTGGCGCTCGAACCGACCAGGGCCAGCCGCGCCCCCGGCCTGATCGTGAAACTGACGTTCTCGAGCAAGGGGGGATCGAGCCGGCTATAGCCGAAGGTGACATTGCGAACCTCGACGAGTCCGCTGAGCTGGGCCGGCGAGCGCACCGTCGGGTTGGGCAGCCGGTTCGGCTCCAGGGCGCGATGCCGCATCACGTCGTCGATGCGGTTCATTTCGCCGGCCACTTCTTGCAGGCTGCCCCCCAGGTGCACGAGCTCGTTGAAGGGGTGCGTGAAGCTGGTCATGAGGAGCTGAAAGGCGATGAGCATGCCGAGGGTGAGTTGCCCGTCCATGACGCGGACGGCCCCCACGCCCAGGATCGAGGCGGTGCTGATGCCGACCAGCAAGGGAGGCACGACGGTGAGGAGGGCCGTGTACCAGCCCACCGACTGATCGGCGGCCAGCACCTTGGCCTGGTGCCCCGACCAGCGGCTGAAGAAATCGGACTCGGCAGCGGTGGCTTTCAGGGTCTCGATCATTTGCAGCCCGCTCATGGCCGCGCCGAACTGCTTGCCGCGTTCTTGCAAGAGCCGCTGGTTCAGGTCGACGCGTTTGCGCGACACCCAGCGCAGCGCCAGCAGATTGAAGCAGGCGATGCTCACGCCGAGCAAGGTCAGCCACACGTCGTAGAAGAGCATCAAGATCACGAAGAAGACGACCGTGAGCAGGTTGAAGACGGTGGTGGCCAGCTCGCCCGACAAGAGCTGCGACACTCGATCGTTGAGCTGTACGCGGGTTCCGACCTCGCCGCCGTACCGCTGCTGATAGAACTCGATCGGCAAGCGCAGGATATGATCGAAGAACCGATACGAACTGGTGAGGGCCAGCTTGTTCTCGAGGCGCAGCAGATAGTAGCGTTGCAAGGCGGTGAAGGCCGCCGACAGGAGGGCCGTGATGCCCATCGCCACCAGGAGCGGCTTCACCCACGTGCTGAGCTGCCCAACCAGGTACTGGTCGACAAAGATGCGCGTGAAGGCGGGCACGACCAGCCCGAGCAGGGTCAGCCCGAGGGCCGCCAGCAGCATGAAACGCAACGCGACCTTGAAAGGAACCAGCCGCCGCCGCAACGAAGCCAGCAGGCTGGGCGGGCTGCCCCCGCGCTTGAATTCTTCGCCCGGTTCGAAGACGAGCACCACTCCGGTGAAGCTCTCGTCGAACTCGCGGCGCGTGACCGTGCGCGGCCCCATGGCCGGATCGTTCAGATAGACCTTGTTGCGGCCGAACCCTTCCACGACCACGAAGTGATTGAAGTTCCAGAAGACGATCTGGGGCAGCGGCATGTCCACCAGGTCGTCGGGCTCCTTGCTGAAGCCCTTGGCCTTGAGCCCGTAGCTGCGTGCTGTCTTGAGGATGTTGCTGGCCTTGGTGCCGTCGCGCGAGACGCCGCAGTTGAGGCGGAGTTCCTCGAGCGGCACGAAGCGGCCGTGATAGCCCAGGATGCTTCCGAGCGCGGCAGCACCGCACTCGACGGCCTCCATTTGCAACACCGTCGGCGTCACCCTGCGCTTGCCCGGCCTGGTCCACGCTGCCCAGTGCATGTCAGATGCCCATCAGATGCCCATCAGTTCGCGAACGCTGGGAACGAGCAGGCTGATTGGCCGTTGCCGGCGCACGGTGATCGTCGAGCGACAGGCGGTGCCGCTGGTGATCTTGAACGGGGGCCCGGCAGCCGACGACCAGCGATAGCTGCCCGGCCGGTCGGCATCGGGCAAGAGTCTCGCCACCACGCGCAGCACCGGCCCGCTCGCCGTGAGGGCACGCGCCAGCTCGTCATTCTCGAGCGTGCGCATCATCCCTTGCCGCGACGACGGAAAGGCCGCCACCGCTTCCACCTCGCCAATCATGTAGCCCATTTCCTTTTTCTTGACCGTCGAGGGGGTAATTTCCACGGCCATCCCCGGGCGGACCTTGCGCCCTTCGGCGAGCGGAATGTAGAGCACGGCTTCCAGCCCCAGGTCGACCGGCTCGATGACGATCAGCGGCGTGCCCGCCTCGACGAAGGTGCCTTCCTTGACGAGGATCTCGACGATGTGGCCGCTGCCCGTGCTGAGGATCGATTCTCCCTCCTGACGATGGCTGTTGAGAGCTTTTTCTGGCTCGGGCTTGCTGGGCTCGGCGGCTGCCAGCCGGGCCACCACGTCATTGCGAAACACCGTCTTGTCAACCTGGACCAGCACGTTGGTCACGAGCCCGGCGCGCGGCGCCACCACGGCGTGTACGCCGCCCGGCCGGAGCAAGATGCCTGTGCCTTCCACGGTGGTGGCCACCGAACCGACGATGCCCCAGACGAGGGCGATCGCCAGCAAGCACAGCAGCGCGGTGAGGGCCAGCCAGCCGCGCGGACTCGTCACCTGCATCAACAAGTCGAGCTGTTCCGGGGAGGAGAGCCGGTCGAGTGCTGCCTGTCGAAAAATGGCTCGTGCCATGGTGCTTACTCACCTCGATCAAGTGCCCAGGAGCCTGCGCAGCACGCGATCGAAGCGGCCGGCCGCCAGATGGATTTCGTCCAGCACGTCGCCATCGAGCTCGTCGTTCAGGTCCAGATCGAGATCGATGGCGGTCTGGGTTTCCTTGCGTTGCTGGTTGCGCACGCGCAGGCGGTGCGACAGGAACATGGCCAGCGACTTGTAGAAGCGGGCCGCGAAGGCCGCATCGGTGCCGAGCTTGGCGGCCATGGTGACGCGCGGCACGGCCAGCACCACGCTGGGCTGCAAGGCCGCGACCGTCGCCGACGGCGGGCGGTTGTCGAGAAACGAGATCTCGCCGGCCACGTCGCCGCAGGTCATCTGGTCGACCACGCCGAGCGCGGCGATCTTCACTTCGAGCGCGCCGTCCAGAACGATGAACAGGTCGCTGATCGGCCCCCCCTCGGCAATGAGGACGGCCCCCTTGTCGAGGCGGCGTCGGCTCCCCTTGCTGACCAGCCAGTCCACATCGGGATCGTCGAGCTGCCCGAGCAGGAACAGGATCTTTTTCACGGGAAGGTCCAGGAAAAGTGGGGGTCAGAGAGGAGGCCCGAGCGGGTCGCCGAGAGGATCGCGTGTGGCCCCCCCGACAGCCTCGTCGAGTTGTTCATCCTCGAGCTGGTCGCGATCGGCTGCCTCGGACTCGGCGGGCGGTTCGTGCGGAATCTCCGGTGTTGGCGCCATCGGACGAACTCCTGTGCGAGTTGCTGGGAAAGTCGATTATGTTCGCCTCAGGGTTTCGCCGCAACGAGAATTCGCGGGCCGCCCGGGACGTACCTGCAGTTAGATTCGGAAATGGCTACCAGGGCGGACAGGTTGGCAGCAGATTCAGGGACAATCGGCCGCGGCGCCTTCATCGAGCCCGCGCAGGGCATCGAGCAGGGCCTCGAACTCGTCCTGGCAACAATGGCATGATTCGAGATGAACCTTGATGCGGGTCATGGCCTCGCAGAGCTCGCGGCCGGAAAGATGCGCC